>JAZFUC010000067.1:0-2475 GCA_036446995.1 Dehalococcoidales bacterium
GGTGACATCGGCTTCAAAGGCAAAACAGTCGCCGCCTTCCTCTTTAACCATTGCGGCTGTTTCTCCGGCCGAACCGAGGTCACGGTCAACGGCCATAACTTTTGCCCCTTCCCGGGCAAAACGGAGGGCAGTGGCCCGGCCGTTGCCCATCCCTTCTCCCGGGCTCTGTCCGGCCCCGATGATGATGGCCGTCTTCCCCTCGAGACGCATAATGTTTCTCCTCAAGAAGTTCATTAATCCACCTGATTGAACTGACTGCGGGAGGCCCCGCAGATGGGACACTTCTCCGGGGCTTCACCGGGCACGGTGTTACCGCAAACCTGGCAGACAAAGTAAGGCTCAACCTTTATCTCTGTCCCCTCATTGAGAGCTTTAAGCGTCTCCTCGAAGTAGCGGTGGTGGATTTGCTCCACCTCGTTGGCCAGGTGAAAACTGCGCTGGGCCTTGGTGTTTTCCTCCTGCTCGGCCCGGTCGATAAATGGCGGGTACATCCGGGTAAACTCGTAGTGCTCGCCGATAGAAGCGGCCATGACGTTATCTTTGGTGGTACTGACCCCGTCCAGTACGTTGAAATGATTACGGGCGTGCACCGTCTCGGCTGCGGCCGTGGCCCGGAACAGGCGGGCTACCTGGGGCAGGCCTTCCTGGTCCGCTTTTTCGGCAAAAAACAGATATTTCCGGTTGGCCTGGCTCTCACCGGCAAAGGCTTCCTTTAAATTTTCATCCGATTTCAGTTCCATTAAGCGCCTCCTTATATTCAGGTAATGAATTCCTAATACATATTTTATCTTTTCTATAAGGGTTTTTCTATACTTGCCAGTGTTCCGGCCAGATGGGGCTCCATTCTCTGCCGGCCGAGAAGAGAACACATTTCTTCAGCCGCCGCCTTATCTTCCATCAGGGTAAAGAGGGCCGGACCGGAACCGGCCAAATGAACATCCGCTGCTCCTAATTTTATAAAATGCCCCCGGGCGGCCTCCAGACCGGGGAATATATCAAAAGCAACATTCTCAAAGGTGTTGAAAAGCAGGGAGGGATCGAATTCCCCACCCTTCTCCAGCCTATCCGCCAGTTCCCTGGTAATCTGCCCGTCAGTGAAATGACCGGCTCCCAGGCTCTGGTAAAGTCGTTTTGTTTTGCCCGTCTGTCGTGGTACAGGGGGCACCGCCACCACAACCCACAAGGGAGGCAGAGAGGGCTGGGGGGTCACGATTTCACCCCTGCCCTGGAGCAGGGCCGTGCCGCCGGAAAGGAAAAATGGCACATCCGAGCCCAATCGCCCGGCCAGTTGAAGAAGGGTTTCTCCGGGCAGGTCCAGTTCCCAGAGCAGATTCAGTCCCTTCAGCACGGCCGCGGCGTCGCTGCTGTCTCCCCCCAAACCGGAAAGCAGGGGAACCCGTTTCTCAATATCGATACCGGCCCCTCCGGAGAAGCCGGTGGCCTCTTTCAAGACAGCCACCGCTTCGGTTACCAGGCTCCGCCCGGCAACCCATTCCGGTAAATCTGCTTTTATTTCAATACGACTGCCGGTCCGGAAACGGAGGGTATCACAGAGGTCAATTGTCTGAATCAGGCTGCGGATTTCATGAAATCCATCCCCCCGTTCACCCAGGACCTCAAGGGTCAGATTTATCTTGGCCGGGGCGGAGACGGTCACCATTTCGGCTCTTCCTCCCCCCGGTAAATCCGGTACAATCGCGCCCATTCTTCAAGAGAGAGCGCTTCCGCCCGTCGCCTCGGCTCTATTCCCGCCTTCTCCAGCAGCTTCACCGCTTTTTCTTTGGGGACATCCAGCCCCAGGGCCAGGGAATTGGCCAGTTGTTTGCGGGCGGCGCTGAAGCCGGCCCGCACCAGGGCGAAAAAGCCGGCTTCGTCGTCTATCTCGATAGCCTGCCGGCCGTACGGTATCACCCTGAGAATGGCCGAATCCACCTCCGGGACCGGATAAAAACTCCCCGCCGGCACATAATCTATAATAGACGGTTCTCCATAAAGCTGTATTCCGATGCTTAAGAGGCTCATTTGGCCCGGTCCGGCCGTAATCTCCGCCGCCACCTCTTTCTGCACCATTACCACCATGCTTTCAGGTTTGACAGGCGCCTCCAGGAAATGGCGCAGGACGGGAGAGGTTATGTAATAAGGCAGATTAGCCACGACTTTGTAGCCAGCGGATGGGCTATCCAGGCCGGCTTCACTCAACAAGGCTTCCGGGGCCACTCCCAGGATATCCCGGTTGATGATGGTTACATTCTGATAAGAAGCCAGGCTCTGCTTAAGGATATCGGCCAGCCGGTCGTCAAGCTCCACCGCCACCACCCGACCGGCCCGTCCGGCCAGTTCTGCGGTCAGTACGCCCAGGCCGGGGCCCACTTCTATGACGGTATCCTCTTCAGTCAATTGAGCGGCATCGAGAATACTGCGGAGGGCGCCTTCATCAACCAGGAAATGCTGCCCCAGTCCCTTTTTAGCCCTGAG
>JAZFUC010000068.1:0-2149 GCA_036446995.1 Dehalococcoidales bacterium
GGCCAGAAGCGGAGTTGGCGGCTATCAGCACTGACGCGGCCGCTGTCGAAGACGAATCGAATGAGCCTGAGCTGGCCGTTTAATACCGACTAACGGATAGTTCTAAATTTAAGAGCGGCTTCCTTTTTAAAGGAAGCCGCTTTTCTTGCCTCCGCGAGTCGCTTTGATCTCTGACCCGTGGGGGGATATGGTATAATAGCCCAATTCGGGTAACCGGAAAATCCTGGAGGCAAGAGTACAATAACCCCAATAACATCAGGAAAACCAAGCGCCGAGGATGCTCCACTCGATACCAGTCTGAGACCACGCAGTCTGTTAGATTTTACCGGTCAGACCAGGATCAAGGACAATCTGAACATCGCTATTTCCGCCGCCAAAGGCCGGGATGAAGCGCTGGACCATCTGCTGCTTTACGGACCTCCCGGACTGGGCAAGACCACCCTGGCCAACATCGTGGCCACCGAGATGGGCGTAAACATCAAGATTACCTCCGGACCGGCTATCGAACGCACCGGAGACCTGGCGGCTATTCTGACCAATCTCCACAGTCATGATGTTTTGTTTATCGATGAAATTCACCGCCTCAGCCGGCCGGTGGAAGAGATACTCTATCCGGCTCTCGAAGACTTCGCCCTGGACCTGGTAATAGGCAAGGGTCCCGGGGCCAAGAGCCTGCGCTTGAGCTTGCCGCCTTTCACTCTGATAGGGGCTACAACCCGTTTCGCCCTTTTGAGCCCGCCCCTGAGAGACCGGTTCGGGGTGGTTTATCGCCTCGATTTTTATGATCAGGATTCTATAGAAATAATTTTAAAGCGCTCGGCCAAAATTCTCCATATCGAGGCTGAAGACGAAGGACTGGAGGAGATTGCCTGCCGGGCCAGGGGCACGCCCCGTGTGGCCAATCGCCTCCTCCGCAGGGTGAGAGATTATGCCCAGGTGGAGGGAGACGGTAAGGCTACCCGTGAAATAGCCATAGAAGCTCTTTCCAGGCTTGAGGTAGACTCTCTCGGTCTGGATGAGACTGATAACAAGGTGCTTCGCACTATTATTGAAAAATTTAACGGCGGGCCGGTTGGGTTGGAGACGATTGCCGCGGCTATCAGCGAGGAAGCGGACACTATTATGGATGTTTACGAGCCTTACCTGCTCCAGTTGGGCTTCCTGGAAAGAACGCCTCGGGGCAGGCTGGCTACCAGACTGGCCTACGACCATCTCGGCTTGCCTTATAACAAGGGAAATCCGCCTCAACCTACCCTGTGGTAGAGCGCCGTACCCTATTGCTTACTTGAGATTATTTACTTTGACAAACCGGTATTCTCCTGTATACTCTGGGGGAGAGGTGTTTTATGAAAAGATGCCCCAACTGTGACCTCGTAACAGTACGGACTAAAGACTGGGCTTGCCAGTGGTGTGGTTATCCTCTGATATCAAATTCTTACAGAAAAGTAGAATTAACCTTCCGTGAAGTGAAGGAAGAAAGAATGCCCCAGCGGTCTGTCACCGCAATGATTGAAGACGGGCCGGATCCAGAGCCGGAACCGGAACCGGTGGCCGAAATAGAGCTCGAATCTGAAGTAAGCGAGACCGAACCGGAAGAGGAATTTGAACCTGAACCTGCGGCTGAGGTTGAATCGCAGCCAGTGATAGAAAGCGTACCCGAGCCGGTAGCTGAACCCGCCCCGGAAGAAGTTCCCATACCAAAACCACGGGCAAAAAGGAAACCGGCGGTAAAAAGTAAATCCGCGACTAAAACCAGGACCAAGGCTGCTCCGAAAACGGCTAAAGCGGAGACCCCGATTGAAACTGAAGCGGAGGCTCCGGCTGACGCTGAAGCGGAGGCAGAAACTCCCAAACCGGCCCGGCGGGCCAGGGTCTCCCGGGTAAAGCCTGAGCCGGTTGCCGCGCCTGAAACCGCCCAGCCTGATATGGAAATAAGTGTTGATAGCGTGCTGGATGATTATGAACAGGACGGGACGGCCGCCGATGCCATGTACCGGGGAAAAGTTCTAAAGGTAACGGGGATGATAGAGAGGGTGGAAGTAAAAGAGAACCTGGACATATTTTATATTACCCTGAGCAGTGAAAAACAGACCCGGATTCAGGGAATGCGGTGCATCTTTGACAGGGCTCACTCGGATGAATTGAGCCG
>JAZFUC010000069.1:0-4345 GCA_036446995.1 Dehalococcoidales bacterium
CCCGACCGATGTGTTCATCGATGACGACCAGGTAGTGTATATCTCGGAGTTGGGTGATGTGTCAGGCATCGGCCCCGGGGTCAGCCTCCATACCATCGCCGGTGAGTTAATAACCCGCTGGGGAAATAAAGCGGTAGACCACCAGACAGATATGTTCCTGGCGCCACACGCCTTAACAGTGGACTCAGCCGGGGATATTTATATCGGTGAAGTGGTTATGACCCACGCCGGATTCGACCGGGGCAGCCGGGTTGTCCAGAAGTTCGCCCGGAAAAAATAACAAAAGGGGGCGCCGGTGTAAACCGGCGCCCCCCTTTTGTTATTATTTCCGGGCGAACTTCTGGACAACCCGGCTGCCCCGGTCGAATCCGGCGTGGGTCATAGCTACCTCGCCGATATAAATATCCCCGGCTGAGTCCACCGTTAAGGCGTGGGGAGCCAGGAACATATCTGTCTGATGGTCTAACGCTTTATTTCCCCAGCGGGTTATTAACTCACCGGCGATGGTATGGAGGCTGACCCCGGGGCCGATGCCTGACACATCACCCAACTCCGAGATATACACAATCTGGTCGTCATCGATGAATACATCGGTCGGGCGGGAAACATCCGTCCATTGGCTCAGGAACTTTCCATTAGAATCAAATATCTGCACCCGGCTGTTTTCCCGGTCCGGAATCCAGACGCGGTCTTGCTTGTCCACCCAGACATTGTGAGGCAGCATAAACTCACTCTCCCTGGTGCCCGGTCCTCCCCAGGAAAGGAGATACCGGCCCTCCGGACTGAATTTGTGTACCTGGGCGTTGCCGTAGCCATCGGAGACGAATATGTCTCCGGTGGAAGAGACGGCGATTCCGGTGGGGCGGTTAAAAGGTCCCGCCCCCCTTTTGATGGTTTTCAGGCTGGTCATCAGGTCCGGGTTGGCAACATAGCCGGTATCCGAAGCCTTGCCCTTTTCCCCCAGCGTCATCAGCAGTTTGCCCTCAAGGGTGAATTTTGATACCAGGTGGGTTATATCATCCGTAAAGTAGATGGCCCCGTCCTGAGTGATTCGGGTGCCGTGAGGCCGGCTGAAGTAGTCTTCTCCCCAGCCTCCAGCGAAATCCCCGTTTTTTTCAAATATCATCAGCGGGTGAGGGCTCCGGTTGAAAATATATACCTTGTCCTCATTGTCGACTGCCATTCCGCCAATATCCAGAAAAGACCGGCCCCGGGGCAGTTTCGCCCAGTTGTCAACCAACTCATACTGATAATTACCGCTGCCGTAGGTCAATTTCAGCCTCCTGAAGCCACTTCATAATAACCACGATTATCCATTACCGAGCCTGCCCTGTCAAATAGGGGGAAAGGCAGTTTCGTTTACACCTGATTGATTATCCGGTGGTGATGGTAACAGATAAACCTGGTCAAACCTGAAAGAGCGGGCTTTGTGATATCAGCCTGCAGGGTGTTATAGTGGGATAATGATTGATAGAGGTGGAATATGAGAAAGAACCGGGTAAAAGATAAAATCATCAGAGGCGAGCTGGCCATCGGTACATATGTTAGCCTGGCTGACCCGGCGGTGGTTGAGATAATCGGCCTGGCCGGATATGACGCCGCCTTTATCGATATGGAGCACACCTCCATTAACCTGCCTCTGGTTGAAGAAATGGTGCGGGCATCTGACCTGGTGGGGATAACATCTATCGTCCGGGTACCGGATAATAATCCGAAGACGATTTTGCGCGTCCTTGAGGTTGGAGCACAGGGGATTCAGGTACCTCACATAAGCGGCAAAGATGACGCTCTGGAAATGGTGAAGGCTGTCCGCTATGCCCCGCTGGGGGAAAGAGGGATGGGTGGGCCCACCCGGGCGGCCCGCTACGGCGCGGTGCCGATGAAAGAACACCAGGAAACATCAAATTCTGAAATTATACTGATAGTAATGGTGGAGGATATGGAGGCTGTCAGGCAGATTGAAGAGATAGCTTCCGTGGAGGGTGTTGACCTGATTTCCGTTGGCCCTACCGATCTGGCCCAGGCCCTGGGAGTTAGCGATACCGGGGACCCCCTTTACCAGAGGACGATTGAAGAGATATCCAGCGGGATAAAGAAAGTGGGCAAGGCCAAAATGGCTTTTCCCCTGAACCTGCCCGGATATCCGGTAGATGTGGCCGAATTGAAGAGACTTGGAGTCGCCTACGCCAACTGCGGTCCGGCTGATGTGCTCCGGCTGTTAAGCTCTTATCAGCAGCAGGTGGAGGAGATACGGGCCCAGTTTTAGTCGGAAATACAAAAAGCAGGGTGATAAAGACAATGACAAAATCCAGGGTAGCCGTGATAGGCTGCGATTCATATGATGAGGAAAAGGTATACGAAGCTGTCCGTTCCGGACTGGAACTGCTTGGCGGAATCAGCGCTTTTGTGAGTCAGGGTGAGAAAATTGTAATCAAGCCCAATGTGCTCATCGGCTCAAGCCCGGAAAAGTGCATATGCCTCCACCCAGAGGTTTTCAGGGCGACAGCCAGAATTCTTAAAGAGGCCGGTCCGGAACTGTCATACGGAGATTCCTCCGGATTCGGCAGCGGCCGGATTAATATGAAAAGGGCCGGTTTTACACGGGTGGCCGATGAACTGGGCATTAAATTGGCTGATTTTGATAAGGGCAAGCCGGTCGCCCACGGCCGGGCGCTCCTGAACAAGAGTTTTGTGCTGGCTAACGGTGTGCTGGAGGCGGACGGCCTGGTGAGCGTCTCAAAGCTGAAAACCCACGGCCTGACCCGGTTTACCGGGGCCGTAAAAAACCAGTTCGGGTGTATTCCCGGTCTCCAGAAAGGCCAGTTCCACATTAAAATGGCTGATCCATACGATTTCGGCACCATGCTGGTGGACCTGAATACTCTGATTAAACCCAGACTGTATATTATGGATGGAATTATGGCTATGGAGGGCAACGGCCCCCGTAACGGCAATCCCAGGAAGCTGGGCGTTCTGCTGTTTTCAAGCGATCCTATCGCCCTTGATGCAGCGGCCTGTAAAATCATTGACCTTAACCCGGAGGCGGTGCCCACATCCGAGCCGGGTGAAAGGGCCGGTCTGGGCACCTATCATTACAATGACATTGAGATTGTCGGTGACGATATCGAGTCATTTATCGATAAAGAGTTTGACGTGGTCCGTAAGCCTCCGGTCAGGGATACCGGCGGCCGAATGAGGAACCTGCTTAAAAGCAAGCTCTGCCCCAGACCGGTAATCGATGAGACTCTCTGTACCAACTGCGGCACCTGCGTTAAACAGTGCCCGGTAGACCCCAAAGCTGTTGACTGGCATTCCGGAAACAAGACCAGTCCGCCCTCCTATGTTTACGACCGGTGCATCCGTTGCTACTGCTGCCAGGAGTTGTGCCCTGAGGGGGCGGTTTCAGTGAAAGAACCACTGCTGGGCCGGATAATTTTCCGCTGACCCGTTGTTGACCCCCCTTTCCGCTTTGTATTAAACTAACGCCACTTGTCCAAACACCATTAAACTGGGAGGTTGCCATGGAAAAGTATCCGGCTGCTGAAGCCTTTGTAGAGACGCTGAATGCCAACGGCGTGGATAACATATTTTTCAACCCGGGCGTGGATACGGTGCCCGTTCAGGTGGCAATCGCCAAACTTAATGCCCGGGGAAAACCGGCTCCCCGGCTGGTGGTCTGCCTCGATGAATCGGTGGCGATGAGCGCCGCTCACGGGCATTATGTGATTTCAGGGCGGCCCCAGCTGGTGATGGTCCATTCGGAACTGGGCACCATGCAGGTAGGCGGCGCCCTCCACAATGCCCAGTGGGGCCGGGTACCCGTTATCCTCTGGGCCGGTAATCTGCAGCCTCCCCAAAGGGAGACGTGGCTGAAGCAGCCCTATGACCAGGGCAGCATCATCCGTAACTGCGTCAAACTGGAGCGGCACGTTAAAGCCGGTGAGGATATCCGTGATGTGCTGGGCGAGGTTTTTCAGGCAGCTTTAACCGAACCCCGGGGACCGGTCTACCTCTCATATCCCCTTAATGCCCTCTCTGGAGAAGTTGAGCGAAAAGACATTACCCCGGCCGCCGGTGCGTCATCGGCAGCCGTAATTAACAACGACCAAATGAAGGAAATTGCCGGTATTTTGATTGAGGCCGAAAATCCCCTGGTACTCACCGGATATGCCGGCAGGTATGCTGAATCCGTTCCTCTTCTGGTTGAACTGGCGGAGACGCTCCGCGCCCCGGTAATGAGCGGCCCGACCCGGGTGAATTACCCCACCACCCATCCCCTGAGCGCCGGGTTCGAACAGGCTGGCGGCCGGGGAGGAACAAACCCGTTCAAGGAGAATATCGACGT
>JAZFUC010000070.1:0-9312 GCA_036446995.1 Dehalococcoidales bacterium
GGCTCGATGCCGCTGGAACAGCCGGCGATGATGCTCAACGTGCCGGTGGGAGCGATGGTGGTGCAGGAGGCGTTTCTCATTTTGGGGTTGTCAGGAACATCATAAATGCTGCCCTCAAAGGCTGGAAAAGCGCCCCTTTCCCCGGCCAGCTCCACGGAGGTCTTCACCGCCTCCTCATTTACGAACCGCATAACGTCATCGGCTACCTTCAGGGCTTCCTCGGAGTCATAGGGGGTTCTCATCTGAATCAGCATATCGGCAAAACCCATTACCCCCAGGCCGATTTTCCTGGTCTCTTTGGTCCTCTTCTCTATTTCCTCAAGGGGGAATTTATTTACGTCTATAACATTGTCCAGGAACCGGACGGCTGTTTTAACCACTCCGGCCAGCTTTTCATAGTCGACAACAGCGGTCCCGTTTTCGCTCTTCAGCATCCGGCTCAGGTTGACCGAGCCCAGGTTGCAGGATTCGTAGGGGAGCAGGGGCTGCTCGCCGCAGGGGTTGGTGCTTTCGATATCCCCCAACCGGGGAGTGGGATTGTACCGGTTAATCTCATCTATGAAAACCACCCCCGGGTCTCCGGTTTTCCAGGCTGATTTGACTATTTTATCGAAGACTTCTCTGGCATCGAGCCTGAATTGTTCCTCCTTGGTATTCGGGTTAATCAGGCTGTAATCTGTGCCCCCGTTTACCGCCTCCATAAACTTGTCTGTCACAGCCACGGAGAGGTTGAAATTGGTAAACGCGGTGGGGTTATCATTTTTAGCGGTAATGAACTTCTCGATGTCAGGGTGGTCGACACGCAGGATGGCCATATTAGCCCCCCGGCGCATTCCTCCCTGTTTAATGACGTCCGTAGCCGTGTCAAAGGCCCTCATAAAGGAGACCGGGCCGCTGGCCACGCCCCCGGTGGAGCCTACCCTGTCCATTTCCGGTCTCAGCTTGGAAAAAGAAAAACCCGTCCCCCCGCCGCTTTTATGGATAAGGGCGGTATATTTCACCGCGTCGAAGATTGACTCCATCTTATCCTCTATCGGCAGCACGAAACAGGCTGAAAGCTGACCCAGTTCCCGCCCCGCGTTCATCAGAGTGGGTGAATTAGGCAGAAATTCAAGGCTGGTCATCAACCGGTAGAACTCATCCTCCACCGCTTTTGTATCCGCCGAGGAATTGTATTGGGTTTCGGCGGCGGCGATAGCCTGGGCTACCCGGCGGAACATCCCCTCGGCCGCCTCCGTGACCTGTCCGTCCTTGTCTTTTTTCAGATACCTTTTCTCAAGGACCCGCAGGGCGTTTTCAGAAAGGTCGATTCCAGTATTCGCCTCAGTGGTAGAATTGGCCTGTGTTATTGATTCCGCCATTGGTTTTATCTCCTTTTTCATGCTGGTTGGGGGCTGTTCCGCTGCTTCAGGGGCCTTTATTTCCTCTTTTGGAGTCGGGGGCTCCAGATTTTCAGTGGAAACCGGTTCTTCACCCGCCAGGATTTCCATGACAATGGCCTGGATTTCAGAGCGGGTGGGTTGAGGCCGCCGCTGACGGTGAGACCGGGATACCAGTTCCTCCATACCGGGCAGGGTTTGGGGTCTTTCCAGCCGCTCAATTACCCGCTGGGTCAGCTGTTCTATTTTAGTTTTATCACGCAGTCCCATCGATTCGGCATCGGCCACGACGGCCCTGAGAATCTCCGTCCGGTTCAGTTCGGAAAGCTGCTTGTTTCCCTGTTGGTCGGTCCCGCTCATCTTCGGCTCCTCTGTCTACCCCTGGGCACTATCCCAAGGTCTTCATCGGTGAGCAGGGGCAGCTGGTTGGTAGGGGAGGGGACCTCTATATCGTCGTCGACCAGGGAATCTATCTCCCGTTTCAGTGTGGTTATATCCGTAAAGTCCCGGTAAACGCTGGCAAAGCGGATATAGGCAATGTAGTCCAGGTTTTTCAGTCTCTCCATTACCATATCGCCGATAACGGTGCTGGGTATCTCCGCCCGGCCGTTTTCAGATAGCTCGGCCTCGATATCATCACCCAGTTTGTCCACCGAGCCGATTGGCAGGGGACGTTTTTCGCAGGCCCTGCGGATGCCGGTAAGAAGTTTTTCCTTGCTAAACTCTTCCCGCCGCTGGTCCTTTTTAATAACAAATAGTCCGGACGGCTGGATGCGCTCGTAAGTGGTGAAACGGGATTCACAGTTCAGGCACTGCCGGCGGCGACGGATGCCGTTGTTTGCATCACGGGAGTCTATTACCCGCGAATTTTGCTCTCCACAAAAAGGACAGTTCATACTTAAAATACACTCTATATGGGATAACGCAGTCAAGATACCACAATATGTAGGGGCTGTCAAGACTTATTTATAAATATATTATAGCTTGTTTACGATTATTTTGAGAAGTGTTTAGAGAAACAAAAGGCTGTAAACGCATAAGCGTTTACAGCCTTTAATTGTCTCAGGGAATCAGGGATTCCCTGACCGGTTTTACTGCCTTATTTTTGAGGGGGTCACGTCATATTTGGCGGTTGGATTTGCCTGCCGCCGGTGGCTGAACATGGGGCGTCGCAGGAATGAAGGAACATCCAGTTCATCCTCACTGGTCTTGAGGTTATTGAGGAACTGGTTCATTTCTTCTTCTTGTCCCACTCCCGGTGCTCCTCTCTCGGAATAGAAACCGGTGGCGATAAGGGTAATTCTGACTTCCTTGTCCATGCTGGGGTCCTGGGCAACGCCGAAGATAATATTAGCCTCCGGGTCTACGGCTCCTTTTATCACATCGGCGGCCTGGTTGACCTCAAAGAGGCTCAGGCTTTCGCCTCCTACTACATTGAAAAGGACCCCTTTTGACCCGGTGGCGGAAACATCCAGCAAGGGACTGTTAAGGGCTTCCTTGGCCGCGTCAGCCGCCCGGTTCTGTCCTGAGCCCACACCTATTGACATCCAGGCCGGGCCGGCATCCTGCATAACTGCTTTCACATCTGCGAAATCAAGGTTAATCATACCGGGGACGGTGATAACATCGGCAATAGCCTGGACGCCGTGCCTGAGCACATCGTCGGCCATCTTGAAGGCGCTATCTACTCCGGTCTTATGGTCGCAGAGGTCAAGCAAGCGGTCATTGGGGATGATGATGAGGGTATCAACCTTGCCGAGCAGCTGGGCAATACCTTCCTCGGCTACCTGGCAGCGGTGAGCCCCTTCAAAAGCGAACGGTTTGGTGACTACGGCAATGGTGAGGGCTCCGCTCTGTTTGGCTATTTCAGCGATAGTCGGAGCTGCCCCGGTGCCGGTGCCGCCGCCCATACCGGCGGTGACGAATACCATATCAGCTCCCGCGATTGCCTCCTTGAGATCATCGCGGCTTTCTTCGGCTGCTCTTGCTCCCAGAGCTTGGTCACCGCCTACACCAAGGCCCTTGGTAACCTTCTCTCCCATCTGGATACGGATCGGCGCTTCAGTCAAGGCCATTGCCTGGGCGTCTGTATTGACGGCAATGAACTCAACGCCCTGGATATTCTCCTGGACCATGCGGGTTACGGCGTTGCAGCCACCGCCGCCTACCCCGATAACCTTGATATTAGCCGGGCTAAGGGAAAAACTTGCTTTTGCCATCTCTTCCTCCTTAATTCACTGAATAATATTGGTAGTTATCTACTGAAAAAAGCTCCTGAGACGATTGATAACGCGCCGCATATCGAGCCCGAATTTGCGGGTTTTCCAATTGCGGTTGGGTCGGTTCTTGGCCCCCCAGATTAACAAGCCGACGCTGGTGGCATATGCCGGGTCACGCAGGATATCGCTGATACCGCTGATGTTGGTGGGAGTGCCTACTCTCACCGGGAGGGGCAGTATCTCGCGCCCCAAGGCGTCTATCCCGGCCAGGTTGGAACTGCCGCCGGTAAGTACCAGTCCGGCGGGCACCAGGGTTTCGTACTCGGAGCGAGGCAGCTCAAGCAGGATAAGCCTGATGATTTCCTCTACCCGGGCCTTGATTATTTCACTCAGGTCCTGGTAGGAGATGCCATGTCCGTCTTCCGCGATATTGCTGGCGTTTTCTCTGTTGTTTTCATAAGTCGGCATTACGCTGCCATATTTTATCTTCATTTTCTCTGCCATTTCAAATGGCAGTCCCAGTCCGATGGCTATGTCTCTGGTGAGCTGATAACCGGCGACGGGGAGAATGGCCGTATGCCATATGCTCCCGTCCTTGAAGACAGCGATGTCCGTGGTACCCCCTCCGATATCAGCAAGTACAATGCCGGCTTGCTTTTCATCTTCGGTCAATACCGCTTCACCACTGGCCAGAGGCTCCAGGACCAGATCATCAATATCTACGCCGATACCGCGAATACACTTGGCCAGGTTCTGAATAGAAGCTACTGCCGCGGTAATGACATGTGTTTCCACATCCAGGCGGAAACCGTGCATCCCGATGGGGTTTTTGACCCCGGCCTGACCATCTACCGAGTAGCTCCTGGGGATAACGTGAAGTAATTTCCTGTCATCAGGCACCTTCACGCTCTGGGCGGTTTGGAGCACCCGTTTCAGGTCATCGGGGCGCACCAGACGATCGTTACGGCTGATTGCCACTACCCCCTGGTTGTTTAATGAAGTGACATGTCTGCCGGTCACGCCGACAAAAGCCGACTCGACCTTGTAGCCACTTGCTTTCTCGGCCCTTTGGACTGATTCACGGATAGACTCTTTGGCGTCGTTGATATTGACCACCAGCCCTTTATGGAGTCCGTTTGAAGTGGTAAGACCAACACCGGCGACTCGAATAACATTCCCTTCATCTACTTCGGCTATCGTAGTGCATATCTTGGTGGTGCCAACATCTATGGAAACTAAATTTGACCGCTGTGTCATTTATCCCCCTCCTTCTTGGTTAGATTTAAACCTTTTCAACATGCTTGAATTTTTCACATTTTATAGACCCCCTGCATAATGCTGGAATTCTTGTTTAATAAACGCTGTCAAAAACCGTTTTGACCATTTTCATCAGGGCCGGTCTTTTCCAGGCGGGGTTTTATATCAAAATGGACTTTACTCATATTATTGCTATCGTCGTATTCGAATTGGGCAAAGATATACTCCACCATCCTCAATTTTGAGCCATCTCCATTGCCGCTTTTATTGGTGGCCCCGGTATCCGCGGAAGCAATCCTTTGTTTTTTCATACTTGCTCCTTCTTTTCCCTGTTTTCTATTTCACCGGGTATCTATTTTTACCTTTATTATTTCTCTGAATAGCTCTGACGGAGCGCTGGTCTTAAACCAGTGAAAATGCCTGGCGCAGCTTTTTCAGCTGGGTGGGCTTTCTCCACCCGTTTCCCTTGGCCTTAACTTCAGAATCGGAACCCAGCTTTTCCATGATGTTGTAGCGTTCATCCTGGTTGATAATACGTTCCGCCGCTCTTAGTCTGGCGCTTCGACTGCGCGGATTAGCCTTGACTTCCGACGGTGAAGGGGTGATTACCCTTTTATTGATTAATCTCAGGCTGGCTGTATGCTCGCAGGTACAGACCGGGATGCCGGGAGGACATATGCAGTCTTTTGATTCTCTCTGCATAAACTGTTTTACAATCCGGTCTTCCAGAGAATGATAACTGATAACCACCAGTCTGCCTTCATAACCGAGCAGGTCCACAGCCTGCCCCAGAGCCGATTCAAGATGTTCCAGTTCTTCATTGACTGCTATCCGCAGCGCCTGGAAAGTCTTGGTGGCCGGGTGTATTTTTCTTTTTTTGAATCCGATGGTTCCCTCAATCAGCTTGGCCAGTTGAAGGGTGGTTTTAACCGGGCGTTCCCGGACGATACGCCGGGCTATCTGCCTGGCGAAACTTTCTTCACCATATTTTCTTATTAATTGGGCCAGTTCTGCCTCCGGGTAGTTGTTTACTATATCGGCGGCAGTGAGCTTCTGGTCCGGGTTCAGGCGCATATCCAGCGGGGCCCGGTGCTGAAAACTGAAACCACGCTCTTTACTGCCGAGTTGTAATGAGGAAAGACCCAGGTCAAAAACGATGCCGTGCACCGGTAAAAAATCGTACTTGTAGCAGATGGCCTTCAGATTAACAAAATTATCGTTAATTAAAAGCATGGAATCGCCGTAGGATTCGAGTCTTTGCCCGGCAGCCTCAATTGCTTCAGGGTCGGCATCGATGCCCAGCAGTTGTCCTCCGGGAGAGCTGTTTTCCAGGATACTCTGGGTGTGACCGCCGCCGCCGAGGGTGCAGTCGATATAGCGGCCGCCTGGCTGTACGACCAGTGCCTTGATGGTTTCTTCGACAAGAACCGGGATATGAATTTGCGTCAACATTGTTTGACTCATTAATGCCGTTCTAGGGTTTCAATAGTTTGCCAGACCTGCTCCTGGCTGGCGGCCTTTTCTTCATTCCACTGGGTCTTATCCCAAAGCTCCAGATAATTATTGGCTCCGATGACAACTAATTCTTCTTCAATTCCGGCGTATTCCCGTAACGGGATAGGCAGGGCAACCCGGCCCTGCTTGTCGACGTTCAGATTAAAGGCTGTAGCAAAAAACGCCCGGTTCAGTCTTCTCATTTTACTGGCTGCAACGGCGCCGCTGGTCAGGCTGGCGGCGAATTTGTTCCATTCGACCAGAGAATAGGCGATGATACATTTTTCCGCACCTGCGGACAGCACCAGGCCGTCCTTAAGCTCCCTTCGGAACTTCGGCGGCAGGGGTACTCTGCCCTTTTCGTCTATCCTGTATTCAAACTCGCCTAAAAACATTTCAACTCTTTCGGGTTATTTAGTTCACCACAATTTACCATAATCTCCCAATTTCTACCATTCTGCACTACAATCTTTTATTTGTCAACCCCCTGATATCAAATAACTTTAGATCAAGCCTGATATCTTATATATTTCTGATACTTGTTTGTAACCGATTCATGATTACCAGGTACTATTCGGGTTTGGTTGGTATTGTCATTGCTTCGTCGTCCCGATTATTATCGGGACTCCTCGCAACGACATTTCAATCCTATAAATGTAAGCAGAACAATTAAGGGCTCACCTTTCGTGGCAGTCTCGATATGTGATAGAATGGGAACGGAAAAATGCAAATCGATATACTAACTCTATTCCCCCAGATGTTTGAGAGCCCTCTTGGCTCCGGCATTTTCAAACGGGCGGAGGACCGCAAGCTGGTTACCGTTAAGGCCAGCAATATCCGTGACCATACCCACGACAAACATCACACCGCTGATGACTATCCTTACGGTGGCGGGGCCGGCATGGTTCTCAAACCCGAACCGATATTCGAGGCAGTCGAGGCGGTCAAAGCGGGAATTCCCGACGGGCAACTAAACAGTCTTCCCATAATTTTACTTACCCCGCAGGGGCGCCCTTTCTCCCAGCAGATTGCCGGGGAGCTGGCAGTGCACCAGCGGCTGGTTCTTATCTGCGGACATTATGAGGGGGTAGACGAACGGGTAAGGGAACACCTGGCGACTGATGAGATAAGCATCGGCGATTATGTGCTTAGCGGGGGGGAACTGGCCGCCATGATAGTGGCGGACGCTGTAATCAGACTGGTGCCCGGAGTGCTTGGCTCGGCGGATTCACAAATCGAGGAATCCCATACAGATGGGCTGCTGGAATACCCCCAGTACACCCGTCCTTCCGTCTACCGGGGATGGCCGGTGCCGGAGGTGCTGCTTTCCGGAAATCATGCTGAAATAGCCCGGTGGAACCGGGAGCAATCCATTATCCGCACCGCCGGACGGCGCCCCGAGTTGCTCGACAAGGCTAACCTTAATGCTAAAGAGCGGCAAATCGCCCGGGGGTTACGGAACCCCTAGTATATAATGTATAATAAGTACGGAGTGTTGATATATGAATTTGGAATCAGTGGTTGAACTAAAACCGAATCCCGATATCCCCGCCCTTACCTCCGGTGACACGGTGAAAGTCAGCACCAGGGTAGTGGAAGGGGATAAGGAACGCATCCAGTTATTTCAGGGAGTAATAATAAAGGTAAGAAACCGCGGGGCCGGTTCCAGTTTTACGGTCCGGCGCGTGACCTACGGTGTAGGTGTTGAGCGTACTTTTCCCATTCACTCGCCAAGGGTGGAGAAGGTTGAAATAGTACGTCGGGGTAAAAAGCGCCGCGCCAAGCTCTACTACCTGCGCGGCCTCAGCGCCAAGACTTCCCGTCTCAAGGAAAGACGGTTAACCCTCCAGGAGCTGGAGTTGGAGCGGGCAGAAACCCTGAGAAAGAAACAGGAGCTGGAACGGGAGCGGGCGGAGAAAAAAGCGCTGCAGTTAGCCCAGGAGCAGGAAACGGAAGCCGAACAGGCCGAAGCGCCAGCCGAGGAACCGGAGGCTGTGATTGAGCCGGACACCGCCGCAGCGCCAGCCGAAGAACCGGAGGCCGCTTTAGAGCCGGAAACCGAAGAAGCGCCTGCTGAAGAGCCGGAAGCCGCCCTGGAGCCGGAAACCGCAGAAGCGCCTGAACCCGAGGCTCAGCAGGAGCCAACATCAGAAAGCGAACCTGAGACGGAGCAAGAACCGGAACAGGAAGAACCTAAACTGGAACAGGAGCCGGCAGAGGAATCTGAACCGGAAGAACCAGAAAAACAGGATTAGACCAGGACTGGCTCTCCCCGGTATTGCAGAGCTACCTCACTGGAGTGCGGGATGAGGTATGCCGAGGTTTGCGTTAATTCACCCATAGCCCAGAGGCGTACTTTCAGCTATTCCATCCCCTTGACTCTCGATATTGAAGTCGGGCAGGCCGTCTGGGTGCCCTTCGGGGATAAAATTCTCCAGGGCATTGTGTTTGAGCTGACCGATACCCCGGCCGTTGACCAGACCAAGGACATCGCCGGTATTATTGAACAGCCCCCGGTACTGTCACCCGCCCGCATATCATTGGCCCGCTGGATAAGCCGGCATTACCTCTCACCCCTTTTTGACGCCGCTGCCTTGATGCTGCCCCCCGGCTTTGAGCGTAAACCCATCACCTTTATAACCGCTTCTTCAGACAATGAAGAAGCCGGCTTGTCTTCCCTGACCCCGGAGCATAGGTATGCCCTTGACCTGATCCAAAAAACGACCGGATAAGCCTGAAACATCTGGAAAAAGCCCTGGGGCAGAAAAAAGCCCAGAGTATTGCCTCCCAACTGGTGAGAAAAGGACTGGCCGCCCGGAGCTACCAGATGGAGCCCATCAAGGCCAAACCCAAGGAAGTCACCTTCCTGACCCTGGCCATTGATGTCAGCCGGGCCGGGCAGGAGATAATCGACCTGAACCAGGGCAGGGCTCACAAGCAGGCGCTTCTCCTTGATTTCTTAG
>JAZFUC010000071.1:0-6678 GCA_036446995.1 Dehalococcoidales bacterium
TCTGACCTCCATAATAAAGTTTGATATGTACCATAGACCATAATTTCATCAATGTCAATATTTCTCCCAACGTGACCAGCAAGGCTGTTTGTACACGTGTGACAAAAAGGCGAAATAACCAAGACTGTAACACCCCAGTCTCAAATAGTTGACAGGACAAATTTTGTTGTGATATAATTAGAAAGACCCTGAAGAAGTTTTCAGGGCCTTTTCTTTTTCCACCTTGATTATCTATCCGGGTATTTAATCTCCCGCTTTCTTACCGGGCAGAGTGTCCACCTCTCTCATAAAGTTACTGAGAAAAAGAAAAAAAGATAGCCCCGCCATTCAATTGGCGGGGCTGCTTTTACATACCTGACTAATTCTGATTGAGTTATCTACCACCACTGATGAAATTCGGGAGAGAGCACCAGGCTCTCTTTATCTATCGAAGAGAGAGTGGGGTAGCCGCAACTAGCCATCGTCCGGCTCAGTTCCCCGTTAACGAAATTAATAAGCTGCTCGACGCCGTCAGCGCCGGCGGCGGCAGAGGCTGAAATAAGCGAGGTGGTGAAACCTACCCCTTTAGCCCCGAGTGCCCTGGCTTTGAAAACGTCATTACCCGTCCTGAAACCACTGTCCACCAGCACGGTAACTTTGTCGCCGACCGCCTTAACTATCTTCGGCAGAGCGATGATGGAGGGTACTCCGAAATCAAAACTGCTCCATATATGGGTACTGACGATAATCGCTGAAGCGCCCATCTCAACCGCCTTCACAGCATCCTGGACACTGAGAACGCCCTTGATGATAAAGGGCAGTTTGGCGGCCGAGAGCGCCTCTTTAATCTCACTGGTTTTACGGGGGGCGTAAGTTTCGGGCGTCCGTGCCAGGCCGTCACGGTACGGCCCGTAAGAATAATCGATATCCATACCCACCGCCACGCAGCCCCGCTCGGCCGCGTCTTTCGCTCTCTCAAACATCAGGTCCGTGTTCCGGTAGGGCTTGACGATTTTCACCACCGGCGTCCCCGTGTCGATGCAGGATTGAAGCATATCCGTACCGCACATACCCAGCATCATCATCGCTCCGGCTTTACCCATCCCGCGGGCGATATCCACCATTCCCTCATCGGAGAGAGTATTACCGGGCTTGGAGAGGGCCGAGCAGAAAGTCGGCGTTTTCATTTTAACTCCAAAGAGAGTCAGACTGGTATCAGTCTCCACCGGGTCAAAATAGCGGGTCTCCAGAAAGATGGAGTCCAGAAGCTTGCGCTGGAGGGTAGCCGCTGACTGATAATTAGACCCCACCTGGGCCGGGCGGTCAATCCCCTTTTCCTTCAGCTTTTCCTGGGCCAGGTCAATAAGTTCTGTTAGGGTCTTCGGTTTTTCAATCTCTTTTTCTTTTACCATTATTTATTTCGCTATTCCTTTCGTTTCTTTCACCCGAGCCATATCCGCGTAATCAAAACGCCGGATTGTCCCGCATTCGTCTAAATCATTTCTAATCTTTTCCCGGCGGGTATCATAGCCATCCCCGCCTGGTAGCCCGGGTATCAGCCCTGCCCGGTAAGCCCCTGGATCACTTCAAGAAGAAAGACCGGCCATATGATAATCCTAACCCTTACCTATCCTGAACATCTTTGTGCCGCATGTCGGGCATGTTCCCTGGGTAGCCGGTTTACCATTTTTCATTGTTACGCTTTTAGCATCTTTAATTTCTCTCTTTGTACGGCATTTTACACAATATCCTTCCATTTCTGACCTCCATAATAAAGTTTGATATGTACCATAGACCATAATTTCATCAATGTCAATATTTCTCCCAACGTGACCAGCAAGGCTGTTTGTACACGTGTGACAAAAAGGCGAAATAACCAGGACTGTAACACCCCAGTCTCAAATAGTTGACAGGTCAAATTTTGTTGTGGTATAATGGGAAAGACCCTGAAGAAGTTTTCAGGGTCTTTTCTTTTTCCACCTTGATTATTTATTCGGGTATTTAATCTCCCGTTTTCTTACCGAGCAGAGTGTCCACTTCTCTCATAAATGTGGGGATGTCTATGCTCTGGGGACAGGGTTCGAGGCATTCACCGCACTCGATGCACATATCGGCCATCTGCTCCGGTTGCAGTCCTATCGGGCCCCGGTAACGGAAACGGCCCATCTTGGGGTCATCATACATCACGGCGTCGTTATATATCTGGAATACCCGGGGAATTTCCACCCCGTTGGGACAGGGCATACAGTATCCGCAAGATGTGCAGGGCACCGGGGTTCTTCCCCGGAAAGCGGACCGGGCCGCGTCCACCACTGCTTTCTCCTCGGCGCTGAAAGAGCCGATTGCCGAGCGGCCGGCGTACTCACAGTTCTGCTCCACCTGCTCCATAGTGCTCATTCCGCTGAGTAAAAGAGACACTTCCGGCTGGTCCCATACCCAGTTCAGCGCCCACTCTACAGGGCTCCGTTTCTGAGGCGCGGCCTCCCAGATTGCTGCCACCGCCGCCGGAGGCTCTTTGCCCAGCAGCCCTCCCCTCAGCGGTTCCATCACCACCACACCCATACCATGAGCGGCCGCGTATTCCACCCCCCGGCGTCCCGCCTGGTATTCATAATCCATAAAATTGTACTGTATCTGGCAGTGTGTCCAGTTATCGTACTCGTCTACTATCTCTTTAAAAACATCATATTCATCGTGGAAGGAGAAACACAGCTTGTCGATTTTGCCTTCGGCCATTTTGTCCTCGGCCCATTTGAGAGCCTTGAATTCCTTGACTTTGCCCAGATTCGCGGCATTCATTCCGTGGAACAGGTAAAAATCAATCTTGGAGGTCTGGAGTTTCTCCAGCTGGTGATTCAAAATACGGTCCAGGTCCTCGGGCTTCTCAACCGAGCGCATCGGCATCTTGGTAGCCAGCCTGATTTTCTCCCGGTATCCGTCTTTCAGGGCCTCGCCAACCACGAGCTCACTCTCGCCGGCGTGATAAAGGTAGGCCGTATCCAGGTAATTTACACCATGGTCAATGGCGTATCGTATCATCCGGATGGCCTCCGGTCTATCGATATTAGCCGTGTTTCCATCGGTGGTGGGCAACCTCATCGCTCCGAAAGCAAGGGCTGAGCCTTCCCAATCCAGTTTCCCAAATTTTCTATAATTCATCTATACCTGCCTTTCTTGGTTATACCATGCCCGCGGAAATTCTTTTATGGGGGTTTAATAAATTTTAACCTATTTGCATAACCTATTACAAACCGGGCGGTTTTTTGTTACTAACTTCACCCCCTTAACCCCTTTTTTCTGCCAGGGGCCTTGCGTCAAATGTCATTCTGGAAGGAGTCCCGATAGAGTCGGGACGACTGAAGAATCTCAGGGTGGTGGGCAACGACGCACTCCCCCGCCCTGAGACCCTTCGTCCCGACATAATCGGGACTCCAGGGTGACAAAAGTGCAGTACTTTTAAGGCAAAGCCCCTACTAGGGGAAGGGAGACACAGGGGGACAGGGTTACCGCCAAAATAACCAACCAGCCGAACACAGAACTTTTCCAAATCTGTATTGACCTCTGAATACGGTTAGTAGTAATATTTCACTACCTTGCGCCAAATTACAGTTCGGAGTTGTTCCCTGCAATATAGTTATCTTATATAAGGCAGCAGAACATTTAAACCGCCCGGATTAGTTTAGGGAGGAAAAACAATGGCAATAACGAAAGACAAACTGGTTGAGATATTAACGATAATGCTCAGAATCAGGACCTTTGAAGAGAGTGTCCAGAAAGAGTTTGCCGCCGGAACTATCCCCGGCATCGTCCATCTCTACCTGGGTGAAGAAGCGATAGCCGCCGGCGCTTGTGCCAATCTAACTAAGGATGACTTTATTGTCAGCACCCACCGGGGGCACGGCCACCTGATTGCCAAGGGAGGCAAAACCGATCTGATGATGGCGGAGGTACTGGGCAGAAAGACGGGTTACTGCCACGGCAAGGGAGGCTCGATGCACGTTGCCGACCCTGATATCGGCATGCTGGGGGCCAACGGGATTGTCGGGGCGGGACTGCCTATTGCCACCGGAGCCGCCGCCTCGGCCCAGATAAGGGGAACTGACCAGGTGGCTATCTGCTTTTTCGGCGAGGGGGCCAGCAACACATCCAGATTTCACGAATCCATAAATATGGCCGCGGCCTGGAAGCTGCCGGTTATCTATCTTATTGAAAACAATCTCTGGGCCGTCTCCACCCGTTCCGCTGATGTGATGGGTGAGTCCCAGCTTTCCAAACGGGCAATCGGGTACGGCATTCCCGGTGTGGATGTTGATGGGAATGATGCAGTAGCTATGTATGAAGCAGTGGCAGAAGCCGTGGCCCGGGCCAGAAAAGGTGACGGCCCCACCCTGATGGTGTGCACCACCTACCGCTGGCGGGGCCATATGGAAGGAGACCCCCAGTTCTACAAGCCTAAAGAGGAAGCTGAAGAATGGCTGAAACAGGACCCCCTGCCCCGCTTTCGGAAGTACCTCACAGATACGGGGACAATGACGGCTGAAGAAATAGACGCCATTCAGCAAGGAATGGTTGAAGAAATGGAAAAAGCCCTCAAGTTCGCCAAGGACAGCCCCTTCCCGTCACCTGAAGAAACGCTGGAAGACATCTTCGCTTAGGAGAGAATAATGAGAGAAATCACTTTTCTGGAAGCCCAGCAGGAAGCCATTAATGAAGAAATGGGGAGAGACGATACCGTCTTTGTCCTGGGCGAAAATGTGCAGGCAATGTCAACAACCGGTCTCTGGAAAGACCTGTCGACTAAATACGGAGATATGAGAGTCAGAGACACGGCCATATCAGAGCAGGCCATTCTGGGAGCGGCCATCGGGGCCGCGGCCACCGGGATGAGACCGATAGCCAGTTTGATGTTTGTTGATTTTCTGGGCATCTGCAGTGACGAACTTATCAATCAGCTCCAGATGCGTTATATGTTCGGCGGCAAGATAAAAATGCCCCTGACGATAGTGGCCGGCTGCGGGGCCGGGCGGTCAATTGCCGCCCAGCACTCGAAGAGCCTCTACGGCTGGCTGATGACTATCCAGGGCCTTAAAATCGCGGTACCCTCCAATGCTTATGACGCCAAGGGCCTGCTGAAAGCGGCTATTCGGGAGGACAACCCGGTGCTTTATCTGACCCATAAACTATCCGGCGGCCAAAGCAGCCAGGTGCCGGATGAAGATTATATTATCCCCCTGGGACAGGCGGACGTAAAAAGGGAAGGCAGTGATGTCACCATAGTATCGATAGCCTACGGAGTCACCATGGCCCTGGCGGCCGCCGAGAAGCTCCAGGCGAACGGCATTAGCGCCGAGGTCATTGATCTCAGGTCACTGGCCCCGCTGGACAAGGAAACGATAATAAACTCGGTCCAGAAAACGGGACGGCTGGTGGTTACCACCGAGGAGCCGGTTACCGGCAGCGCCGCGGCTGAAATAGCCGCTATAGTCGCCGAGGAGGCGTTCGATTACCTTGACGCGCCAATAAAGAGGGTCTGCGCCCCGGATACGCCCATTCCCTTCAGCCCGGGCATGGAGCAGTTCTGGATTCCTGATGAAGATGACCTTATCAAGGCTGTAACGGAAATAATGTAACCGCAATCCCCAACGGTTTATCCCTGGAGGTGAAAATGGCAGTTCCCGTTGCGATGGCCAAGGTAGGCTGGGGCACGGAGCCGGTAACCCTGGTAGAGTGGTTGTCAAAAGAGGGAGACCGAGTGGAAAAAGCTACTCCCGTTCTGGCCATAACCACCGGCAAAATCGAATCGGAAGTTGAGGCTGATGCCTCCGGCTATCTTCATATCCTGGTAAAAGAGGGAGACCAGGCCCAGGTGGGCTCGGTAGTCGGCATGATAGCCGAAACAAAAGAGGAACTTGAAAATCTCCAGAAAGAGCCGCTAAAAACCCCGGAAACGGCCCCCACCCAGGCCAGAGAAACCCCTCAAACCGGAACTGCTCCTGTCAGGAGTGAGCCCGGACCCGCCACAGGTGACCGCGTCCGGATTTCACCGGTAGCCCGCAAAATGGCCGAAGAGCACATGATAGATGTCAGCGGCGTCACCGGCACCGGTCCGGGAGGCCGGATTGTCCGGGAGGACATAGAAAAAGCCATTGAAGGCGGAAAAACCGGAGAAACGGTCAGCCCTCCTTCCGAAGATAAAAAAGTGAAGTCCGTCATTCCCCTGCGGGGAATGAGAGGGGCTATCGCCGAAAATATGTACCGCAGCCTGTCAACTTCCGCCCAGTTAACGGCTATGGGCGAGATTGATATGACCGAGGTGGTCAAATTACGGGAGAATCTGCTCAGTCAGGCTAAAGCCACCGATTCCAGAATCACCTACACGGATATGTTCGTCTACTTCGTTTCCCGGTTACTGAAAGACCATCCGATTATCAATTCTTCGGTCAGTGACAAGGAAATAACCCTCTGGGCAGACATTAACGTCGGTATTGCCGTCGCCCTCGACGAAGGCCTTATCGTTCCAGTGGTAAAACAGGCCGACAAGAAATCACTGGCTGAGATAAGCGGGACCGCCAAGGCCCTGGTGGAGAAAGCCAGGGGAGGCACACTGGTGCCGGAGGATGTAACCGGCGGCACCTTTACCATAACCAACCTGGGGGCCCTGGGCGGGGGGTATCGATTCGAGACGGTGATAACCAATCC
>JAZFUC010000072.1:0-4162 GCA_036446995.1 Dehalococcoidales bacterium
AGAGGCCAAAGAAAAAGCTAAACAGGAAGTCGAGGCAGCTAAAGAGAAAGCAAAGCAGGAAGCCGAGGAAATCAAAAAAGCCGAAGATGCTGAGAAGCAGGCCAGGATGGCGGCCGAACGGGAGGCCAAAGAGAAGGCCAAACAGGAAGCCGAAGCAGCTAAAGAGAAAGCACGGCAGGAAGCCGAGGCAGGCAAAAAAGCCGAAGAAGCCGAAATACAGGCCAGGATAGCGGTCGAACAAGAGGCCAGGGAAAAGGCCAAACGAGAAGCCGAGGCAGCCAAAGAGAAGGCCAAGCAGGAAGCCGAGGCAGCCAAAAAAGTCGAAGAGGCCGAAAAACAGGCCAAGCTAATGGCCGAACGGGAGGCCAAAGAGAAGGCCAAACAGGAAGCCGAGGCAACCCAAAAAGCCGAGGAAGCTGAAAAGCAGGTCAGGATAGCGGCCGAACGAGAGGCTAAAGAGAAGGCCAAACAGGAAGCCGTGGAAACCAAAAAAGCTGAAGAAGCCGAAAAACAGGCCAGGATAGAAGTTGAGAAAATCGCTCGGCAAAAGACCAGCCAGGATATCGAAGAAGCCAAAAAGGCCCTGGAACTGGAAATAGTTGGCAGAGAGCAAGCCATTCATGACGCGGAAGAGGCCCGGCGGACTGAGACAGAGATAGATGAAGAAACAGAGAAGAAGACCAGAAAGAAGACGAGAGCGAAGAGAACGAAAGTTACCGTAGATATTAACATCGATGATTACAGGCAGGACGTCGAATCGCTGCTGTCGGTGCGTGTGGACCAGGGCCAGCTTACTGCCTTGGAAAAATATCTGGAAGAAGTAGAAAACACCCGTGATGAATTGGCGTCCGGGGATATTGATACCGGGCAGGCTATCCTCAACCTGAAATCCATTTCAGCCAGAATATCCGAAAGGAATAAAAACAGCTGACCCTGTACTGACAGGGGCAAGGCCATTCTTAACTATGGAAAGATTGAAAGTAGATTTTAACAAGCTGGCCAGGGCGTTTAATCCCGAGTGCATAGCCGTCATCGGAGACAAGGCGGAGACCAATTATATGTGGCTCCGGTCCCAGAGCGCCTTCAAGGGCAGGCTTTATTCAGTGCAGATCGACCCCAAAGAAATCGAGGGTATAGAGGCGCTTGGTGTAACCAATTTCACCAGCCTGATGGATATTCCCGAACCGATAGACCTGGCAATCGTGGCCGTCCCCAGAAATATCGCTGTCCGGGTAATCGATGATTTAATTAAACTGGATGTCGCGGCCGCCCATTTTTTCACGGCCGGTTTTTCAGAGACAGATACCGAGGAAGGAAGAGAGCTGGAGCGCATCCTTACCGAGAAAGCCGGCAAGGCAGATTTCCACCTCATCGGCCCTAACTGTATGGGTATCTTCAGTCCGGGAGCCGGAATAGGGCTGGAAGGAGCGCCATACCCCGGCTCTCCGGGGCAGGTGGGTTTTATCTCCCAGAGCGGCACTCACGCGGTCGCGTTTGCCAAGGCGGGGTATCGCGAGGGAGTGGACATTAACAAATCGGTCAGTTTTGGCAACGGTATCGTGCTTGATTCGGCCGATTACCTTGACTACTTCGGCAGTGACCCTGAGATAAAGGTAATCGGTATGTATCTGGAAGGAGTCAAGGACGGAAAACGGTTTATAAATGTATTGAAGAAGGTGGCGGCCAAAAAACCGGTCGTGATATGGAAGGGAGGGAGGACGGAAGAAGGAGAGAGGGCCATTGCCTCTCACACCGGTTCGCTGGCGGTGCCCCGGGCTATCTGGGACGCGGCTGTGAAACAGAGCGGCGCCATAAAGGTAAGCACGATGGAGGGGATGGTTGATACCTTAAAAGCCCTCCTTTATCTTCCTCCGGTAACCGGTGACCGTGTGGCGGTGACCGGCGGTTCCGGAGGGCAATCTGTGGCCATTGCCGATGCCTTTGCCGAGGTTGGCCTTAAACTGCCCCGGCTTACCCGGGAATCTTATGATGAACTGGCCTCATTTTTTACCCTTATCGGGGGCAGTTACCTTAACCCGATCGATACCGGCAATCCGAACAGCCGGCAGATGAAACGTATCCTGGAAATCCTGGAGCGGGACGCCAATACGGACAGCCTGGTGCAGTTGCTTAACGTCCGGACGGGCGGCCCCACCGGCCGGTTGGAGAGTCATGTTGAATCGGTCATTGAAATCAGGAAAAAGACCGCCAAGCCGGTGATGGCCATTCTCGCCTGGTCGTTTGCTGCCGAGGAGGTGGAGAGGGCCGGGGGAGTAATCCGCACTCTCCAGGCTGGAAATGTGCCTGCTTTTATATCTCTGGAGCGGGGCGCCTTCGCCCTGAAAAAGGCTCTGGATTACTACCAACTGAAAAATAACGCCGGACCCGCACTGGAATCCCCTCCGGCGACTGGAGAGACTGTCGCAAGGCGTTAAATTATGATGAAAAAATTAATGTACGGCCTGTTACTTAGCGCGTTGGTTCTGACTCTGGTGGGCGGCTGCCAGCCGGCTGAAACGGAGGAGGTGCCCCCGCAGCCTGTTGAAGAAACGGCTCCGCCGGGTAAAGAATCCGGAGTCACCATTGGCGGCACTCTTAACCTTTACGGCATTGACCCCCACACCCTGGACCCGGCTATCTCCGGCGATTCCACTTCCCACCAGTATGTCCTCCAGTTATTCAGCGGACTGGTTATCCTGGATGACAACATGGAGCCGGCCCCGGACATAGCCGAGGACTGGCAGATAAGTAACGGGGGTAAAACCTACACTTTTACCCTGAGACAGGACGTCAGGTTTCATGATGGCCGCAAGGTCACCGCGGAAGATTTCAAGTATTCCTGGCAGCGGGCGGCAGACCCGGCCACCGGCTCCCTGACCGCCGCCGCCTACCTGGGTGACATAGCAGGAATTGACCAGGTGCTGAGCGGCGCCAGCCGTGAAATCAGCGGCGTCCGGGTGATAGATGATTATACCCTTGAGGTAACCATAGACGCCCCCAAGAATTATTTCCTCTCCAAGCTGACCTACCCCACCGCCTACGTGGTGGACAGGGACAATGTGGAATCAGGCCGTCTCTGGTGGCATAAACCAAACGGCACCGGCCCCTTCAAACTGGGCGAGTGGGTGGAGAGAGAACGGCTTGTCCTGGAAAGGAACGACTTCTATTACGGGGAGAAGGCCTATCTTGACTCGGTGGCTTTTGCCCTCTACGCGGGACGGCCGATGAGCCTCTACGAGACCGGAGAGACGGATGTCACCGGGGTATCGGTATTTAACATAGACCGGGCTACTGACCCGGCCGGCCTGTTTCATGACCAGTTTCAGACGGCCCCGGAACTGAGTTTTTTCTATATCGGCTTCAATTTCACCAAACCGCCTTTTAACGAACTTAATATCCGCCAGGCTTTCACCATGGCGCTGGATAAGGATAAACTGGCTTCCCTGGTTTTCAGGGATACAATACAGGTGGCCGGGGGTATCCTGCCCCCGGGTATGCCCGGCTTTAATGAAAATTTATCCGAACTGGAGTATGACCCGGCCCGGGCGCTCGAGCTTATCAGGGAATCGAGCTACGGCCGGGTATCCGCTCTCCCGCCAATCACCATAACCACCATGGGCAGGGGAGGGATAGTTTCCGGGGACCTTGAAGCAATCGTTTTCCAGTGGCAGGAGAACCTGGGCGTGGAAGTGCAGGTCAGGCAGATAGAGCCGGAGAGGTTCTTCTATAACCTTAAAGCGGAAAAAGACGATATGTATGAAATCGGCTGGATTGCGGATTATCCCCACCCCCAGGACTTCCTGGAAATCCTTTTCCGCACCGGGGAGGACAACAACGGCGGCGAATACTCCAACCCGGAAGTGGATGCCCTGCTGGAGCGGGCCAGCCTGGAAACGGATTATGAGAAAAGCCTGGAACTCTACCAGCAGGCCGAACAACTTCTTATTAATGACGCCGCCACTCTGCCCCTATGGTTCGGCCGGAACCAGATACTGGTCAAATCCTATGTAAAGGGCTATGAGCTCAATCCCCTGGGCCTGGTGGCCCTGAACAAGGTGTGGATAGAGAAGTAGGGGGATAATTTTATTAACCTCACCCCCTGTGTCCCCCTCTCCTTAAAAATGAGAGGGGGAATTAACTTTAAGAGGGGCGAAGCCCCTCT
>JAZFUC010000073.1:0-5321 GCA_036446995.1 Dehalococcoidales bacterium
GCCTTCATCGGCTATCCCGAGTTCGGGCGTTTCCGAGAACAGGGTACCGAAGATTAAGGAAAGCAGCAATGAAATGAGCACCGGGGCAACGATTACTAAAATAAAGATAAAATTTTTCGGACCGTGTATCAGGTCCTTACCGAGTATCACGGCCACACGCCTCAGATTCATCCGGCCTTCCTCCTCAATGCCTGAATAACAACCCAGAACAGGACGAAATCAATTCCCAGCAGGATCACCAGGTTATTCCACATATCCAGCCAGCCGGCCCCGAAATTCGAGACCCTGTGCACGGTATCGACCAGGTAGTAAGAGGGGACTATCTTTATCCACCCGGTGACGGCTCCGGGGAACATCACCCCGAAAGCGGGGATAGCCAGAATGATAAAGATTAACATACCCCAGGCCATCACCGACATAAAATCCTTACCCAGGGAAGCTATCAGGAAGGCGATCCCGGTGGCCAAAGCGGCCCCGAGAAAGAGGGTGACCAGGATTAAAAGCGGCTCCCGGCTCAGGCCGCCGACGATTGCCATAAATATTACCGCCTGGCCGAAAGCCAGGGTTATACCCACAATCCCCTTGCTGATAAACAAATCTCTCACCCTCACCGGGGTGACCAGCAGGGCCTGGATGGTGCCCCGCTCCACTTCCTCACTTATCAGGTTGGCCAGGCCCAGGGTTTCGAAGATAATAAGGAACACGGCCAGCAGGGGACGCAGGCGGTCCCGGGGCGGCACCTGCATTCCCAGCATATCCGGGCCCAGCACCTCCTGCTTTATCTCAACGGGAAGCTCCTGCCCGACCTGCCGGTAGACCAGCTCTCTGATAGTAACAACAGCCGCCTCTTTGGCTTCCTCCGGAATATCCGACGAGAAATAGAGTGTGATTACCGGCCGCTCCCCGGAGATCAAGGCTTCGGCAGTATCAGCCGGCAGCACGATACCGGTAATAAAATCGCCTCCGATAACCCCTTCTTTCAGGGCTTCTTCGGTTACGGTAAAGGTGACCTTCAGCCCCTCCTCAACACCTTCCTGAAAGGCCTCTTCAATAGCCGGGAGTATTTCCGGCGCGTAAAATCCAATAGCCAGACTCTCATCCACCGAGCTCGGCATAACAAAATAAAATATCAGGTAGAAAACGAGACCGAGCACGGTCACGATGCTGAAAAAACGGTTTCTGAAAAACAGGGCCAGGTCTTTTGAGACCAGGGCCCTGACAATGCCCCAGTTCATTCTATCAGCCCCCGCCCGGTAATGTTGATGAATATGTCCTCCAGGGTAGCCTCCTCGCTATGGATGGTGACCACATTTTCCTGGCTGAAGAGCTGTTGAACCGCCTGGGGAGTTTCCGGGGTATCGAGGATGATTTCCCGGTCAACCAGTTCACCGCTGGCGGTAGATACCTGTGCCTTGAGAGCCCGTTTGCCGTATTTCTGTTTCAGGTTAAGGGGGGTATCCAGGGCAACTATCTGCCCCTGGTTCATAAAGGCGACCTGGTCGGAGAGCTTATCGGCCTCGAGCATATCGTGAGTGGTAAGAAATACGGTAGCCCCTCTTTCCCGTTCCTCCAGGATAATGTTCCGGATAGCCTCGGACGAGGCCGGGTCCAGGCCGGCAGTTGGCTCATCCAGGAAGAGCACCCGGGGACTGTTTATCATTGACCGGGCCACCATCAGGCGCTGCTTCATCCCCTTGGAATAGGTCTCAACCCGGTCTTTACCCCTGCCTGCCAGGTCTACCTTGCCCAGCAGGATATCCGGATTAAAGTCGGTTATACCAAACAACCGGGCAAAGAGCTTCAGATTTTCAACGGCGCTCATCTTCTCATACAGGTTTGTCGTCTCAAAACAGACGCCGATGTCTCCCTGAACCGCTTCAACATTCTCGGCCACATCCATCCCCAGCAGGGTAGCTTTGCCCCCTTTCGGTTTGAGCTGCCCGGTCAGCATTTTAACGGTAGTGGTTTTACCGGCTCCATTGGGACCCAGAAAACCCAGAATCTTGCCTTCTCCCACCTTAAAGCTAATCCCGTTAACAGCTATCAGGTCACCATACCAGTAAGACAGTTCCTCAGCGATAATCGCATCTCCCGCCATGGTTTCTCCTTTCCCGAACAGGCCTGATTTAATGCCGGTATTCTATTTGCTAAGCTATTTTAACCCTATTTCCTGAATTATCAATGCTTTTTCATGCTTATTTATAACCTGTAAAATATCCGGCTAAAGAACGGCATAAAAAGAAGTAAATAAAAGAGGTTTCCAGCCTGACGCTGGAAACCTCTTAAACCAGGGCAGTTATAAATGCAAATGGGCCGGGTAAACCCGGCCCATTTTTCAAACCATCAAGTAGGACTAGCCTGCTCTTTGCTTATTGTAGCAATCGCTGCAATAAACGGGTCTGTCTTCACGGGGTTCAAATGGCACTTCTGTATCCGCGCCGCACTGAGCGCAAACTACGGGGAACATTTGCCTGGGAGCCCTGTAGCCGCCGCCGCCGCCGCCGTATCCACCGCCGCCGCCGCCGCCACCGTCGCCGCCATAACGCTGTTGCTTTCTGGTCCGACGACAGTCTTGACAACGCCTGGGCTCATTCTGAAAACCACGAGATGCGTAAAACTCCTGCTCCCCAGCAGTGAAAGTGAACTCCTGTCCACAATCAGCACATTGGAGCGTTTTATCCTCAAAACTCATTGGATGACCTCCTCTCTTAAATATTGGTTAGAGTCCTGGCCATCCAATACCCGGGGGAAATATGAAGTTTTAAACTGTGTATTTGACAACCTATCCTAAACCTTATAACTCATTATACTGTATAATTTCCCGTTTGGCAATACCTGCTCTAATTAACCACCAAATCGGGAGTTGTTTAATTGATGAGACTTCTGCCTGCCTGAAGTATTGAAATTTGTGTGATTGTTGTCCAATCCCTCTCCCTAAAGTGTTTACCCCCTCTCCTTAGGTAAGGAGAGGGGGACTAAGGGGGTGAGGTTGACCGGATATAAATATAAACTCCCTATAAAAACTGTGTAAATAAGAAAATGCCAACAGCTCCCTCTAATTAAGCACCAGATCGGGAATCTTAAATTGACTGTCTCAAGGCAGGTTTGATATCATACTTGTAGAAGCAGCCGGCAGTTTCTCAATATTACTGCCAAGCATCCGAAGCAATGTCACCCGTATAGAACCGGATATTTAAAAAACCGAGGTAACAATTGAGTATAAAAGTAAGCATTCACCCATTCCTGCTCCACCTCACCGATGAACGGGAATCGGTCGAGGTTAGTGGAAATAATGTTGGCGAGTGTCTTAATGACCTGGCAGGCAAGTACCCCGGCCTCCGTGAATGGCTGTTTGAAAAAGACGGTAAGATAAATAACCTGGTTGAGATATATGTGAATATGGAAAGTTCCTACCCCGAGGAACTGGCCAAACCGGTCAAGGACGGAGACGAGCTCCAGGTTGTAATAATTATTACCGGTGGATAAGGCGGATGGCGTTCACGCAAGCCACGTTAAGTAAGCAATAACAGGAGTAATTGCCTAAAACAGGTCGTCCAGTTCCCGGTTACCTTCCGGCATTTCACCGTACCGGGTAATATACTGCTGGAGGAGCTGGGTTTCCCGCTTGCTGTACATCGGTTCCTCTTCGTGGCTGAAATAGCGGGCATTATCATTAAGGCCCAGCCGGTCGGTCAGCTCGCGGCGCAGGTTAATGGCTCCCTTGATATAGATAACATTCTCCTGTTCGTCATAGAGCGTGTAAACACCCTCAATCTCCGGCACACTATCTAAGTTCTCCCTGATAAAATCCACCCACAGTTTCAGGCGAGGCGGCAGGATGGGGTCGGAAATAGCAAACCTGATATCACAGCGGAGACATCGGCCGCCCTCCAAGCCGGCCTGCTCAGGGTTCAAGGTTTGCTCCACGGCCCGGTGATTTTTCACCCTTTCTTCAGCCGGCAGGAGGGCGGGAATAACCCTGGCCCGGTCATAAAAATCTTCTTCTCTTCCCATATATGAGGGGTTGTCTCTCTCCAGGGTCAGCTGTTCTTTTAAGAGGCCTTCCCCGCCGAGGTATTTGTCTATGGAGACGGCCGCCTTCCGGCCGGTGTGAACCGCCTCCACCACCGAGGCTGGCCCCGAGACCGCATCACCGCTGGCAAAAACACCCCTGCGGTTGGTTTCCATGGTATCACCGTCGGCCAGAATTATGCCCCTGGGAGTAAGTGTTATATCGTTGGCTTCAGTGAACCGGCGGTCCAGACCCTGGCCGGTGGCGAAGATGACCGTGTCCGCCTCCAGGGTATGCTCGGAATCAGGCCGGGTTTCCAAGTGGAGGCGGCCGTCCTGGTCAAATCTCATCTCCGTTACATCGAGGCACTCTACACAGGTGGCGGCCCCTTCTTCACAGACTATTCTGGTGAAGGAACGGGCCGGATGGATATCCACCCCTTCCTCTATCGTCTGTCTGATATCATCTTCCGGAGCGGGCATCGTTTCCCTTGTTTCCAGACAGGCCATAGCCACATGAGAGGCGCCGAGCCGTCTGGCCGTCCGGGCCACGTCACAGGCCACCCCGCCACCGCCCAGCACCAGCACATTATCCCCCAGTTTAACCTCTTTCCCCATGGCCACATCCCTCAGGAATTCAAGCCCGGTAAGCACCCCCGCTTCTTCATTACCCGGGATGGGCAGTTTCCCGCCCTGCTGGAGACCGATAGCCAGCAGGGCGGCATCATAACCGTCCTCCAGCAGCCTGTTTACATCCTCAACCGGACTGTCGAGTTTCAGTTCAACCCCGGCAGCCAGGATTTCGCCAATCTCTTCGTCAAGCACTTCCCTGGGCAGCAGGAACCGGGGAATGGCCGACCACATCATACCGCCCGGTTGGGAAGCGGCTTCAAAAACGGTGACCGAGTGACCCAGTCTGGCCAGGTAATAGGCGGCAGTTAGCCCGGCCGGGCCTGAACCTACGATAGCTACGTTTTTACCGCTGGCAGGGGCCGTCTTGACCCTTTCTTTCCAGCTTCCATCATCATTTTCAGCTGCGTACCTCTTCAGATTCCGGATTGCGATGGGTTCATTAAGCTCTTTACGCCGGCATTTTATTTCACAATCATGGGGACAGATATAACCCAGCACCTTGGGGAAGGGCACTTTTTCACGGATAACGGCTAAAGCCTCCCCGTTTTTGCCCTCACCGACCAGCCTCACGTAGCGGGCGACATCTATACCGGCCGGACAACCTGTCTGGCAGGGAGGTTCAGAATACTCTTCTTTATCCCTCAGGGCTCCGGTGGGGCAAATCTGGACGCAGGCGG
>JAZFUC010000074.1:0-4677 GCA_036446995.1 Dehalococcoidales bacterium
ATATGCTGGTGAAGCGGGGCCGTATGGAGGCAGTTGCCTTACTTAGCCAGGTTAGAGAAAGCCGGAATCCCGACGGTAGTAGTTGACCTTGAAGACCAGCATAACATGGTGGAGCAGGAAGCCCTGGTAAACGGAATGCCCAATATCCGCTATATGCCGGCTTCCCGGATACTACGCGGACCAGACGATGTTGACGTTTTTATAAAGCCGATGCTGGATGCCCTGACCAAACCGTTAACAGACAAGGAGCTTGAGGAGGGTCTTTATAATCCCCCTCAACCCAGAGTGCTATACGAAGGCACTATCGATGACGCCCAGGACTTCTACCAGCAGACCAAGTGGATACCCCAGCCGGTAGAGGCTCCGATGGCCATATATACCGACGGTTTCCCCATCGTGGTGCCGACCGAGGAACGGGTGCAGAAAATGCTTAAAGGCACCAGTCGCAATCCGGACGAGGTGCTGATTCTCCAGGCTGATTTAAACACCTTGATGGGTGAAACTATGCCCAAGGGTGATATCGTGCGTTTTCAGCCGATGAAGTGGACGGCCACGGTGGAGAAAGTGGCCATTAATGCCGTGATGGCCGGTTGCAAGCCGGAGCACCTGCCGGTGGTACTGGCCATTGCTCAATCGGGGACGCCGATCAGCACCACCAACTTCCCCAGCCAGACGGTCTGTGTCAGCGGGCCGATTGTTAAAGAGATAGAGATGAACACCGGCTGCGGCATGTTCGGGCCGGGCAGCGTGGCCAACTCGCCTATCGGTCGCGCCTACCAGTTGATGGCTATCAACCTGGGCGGGGCGGTTCCCGGCGTTAATCGGATGGGCAGCCAGGGCAGTCCGATGAATAACGGCGGTACCTGCTATGCGGAGAACACTGACGGACTGCCGGAGGGCTGGAAAGGCCTGAATGAAGAATTTGATTTTAAGAAAGACGAAAGCGTTGTCATGGTCCAGATGATATCGGGGGGGATAGTGGGTTCCCAGTTCAGTCCCGGCGGTTACCGGGCCCTTCAGAAGAGCGGGCACGGCGGGATAGCCCGGCGTTTCGATGTTAAAGGCATTCCCGGCCCCCATAACTGGCTGGATTATATCGTTCCCGGCCTCTGGGCCGGAAGAGAGGGCGGCTGGACGATTGTGATGGTGGCGGAAATGGCCCAGCACCTCAAGGACCTGGGCTTTAACACCAAGGATGATGTGCTGGAGTATATCTGGAAGAAGAGCTTTGAGCCGCTGGGTGAATACAGGAAACGCTCCTGGCCTGATTTTTTCAGGAATGGCTGGATGGGACTGGAGCCAATATCGGGCAAGCCCTGGAAAGAGCTGTCTGATGATTTCATGGTGCCGGCCGGCGGTGATGAGCCGAATGTCAGTTGCATTATTATCGGCGGCGGACAGGAAGAAGCCAGTGTGCAATTGGCCGGAGGCCGGGGTAACGCCTTCAGCATTGATGTCTGGCGGTAGCCGCTAGCCAGACTTCTCTTAACTATTAAATATTTGCCGGGCCGGGTTAGCTGGCCCGGCAAATTGGTTTCAGACTGCCGGGGTATAGACAGCGGAAAGCATCTCGCCTTGACCTTGGTGTTACCCCTTTGTTAATCTTATACCATTGTAACCATCAGACGGTGGAGTATTTAATTTTCGTTAAACACTCGCCAGAAAACGGTAAATAGACACGGCTGTTTGGTCAGAAGGGAACAAGCTATTGAAGTTACCTATCTCTGAATCGCAAGCCCTGGATAAAGAGTTTTCAGACTTTGATATTAATGAATATCAACCGATGTCGGTACCCCATCAAATCAGGGGCTCTATCCTCCACAGGTTAAAGACAAAACAGCCGGTGCTGCCTGATATCGACGGTCGGGAAGAGGCCAAGGCTGATGTGATAAGGGCCTTGCTTTCCGGGGCGCATCCTTACTTAATCTCCGAGGAGGGCACCGGCAAGACGCGACTGGCCAGGTCCCTGACCGGCCTGTTGCCGGGAATTCCGATTATCAAGGGCTGCCCCTATAACGATGACCCCAAGTGGCCTCATGAGCTCCTCTGTCCCAGGTGTAAGGCCAGACAGAACCCGGCTGAGGAATTCGGCATTGATTTTGTTCACCACGCCAGCAGATTCTCCCGGATTCAGGGTAATGAGTATACAAATGAGGCGAAACTGCTGGGGCTCAAGGATATCCAGTCGATTGCTCACGGCAAGAGCCTGTCTGACCCGGAGGCGTTTACCGGCACCGGCGTCTTCCGCGCCAACCGGGGTATCCTGTTCGTGGACGAACTGCCGGCCATACGGACCAAGATACAGGTATTGTTTCATCCCATCCTGGAGGAGAAGCAGGCGGTGCTGGAGGAATATAACTGGCAGCATCCCCTGGACCTGGTATTCGTGGCTACCGGCAACCCGACGGGTTTCTCGCATGTAAACGATATCCCCCGACCGCTCCTGGACAGGCTGGAGCTTGTCTATATGGACCTGCCGGACGAGGAAGTAGAAAAGAAGATAATGCTCAAAGAGGGGTTCAACGAGCAAAGTAACGGCCAATCCGAATCCGCCTTTGAACAGCCCCGCAGCTTCCAGCCGGAAGACATAGTGAGAAAAGTAGCCGCCCCCTGGTGGATAATTGATATAGTGAACAAGGCAGTCAGGCACAGTCGAATTTGCCCTTTTGTGGAGAAACGGCCCAGTATCAGGGCTACCATCAGGGCGCTTGACCACACTTATGCCAGCGTGGAACTGGAAAGCAGGCGGGTTGCCAATCTGCGTCAGGCTTTTTACGGCCTGAGGCTTTCTCTCAGGGGCAGGATTGGACTCAGGGCAGACCTGGTGGACTTTGAAGAGCCGAGAAAATCATTTAACCTGGCCGGCTCGCTGGTCGAGGACTTTTTGTGGAATGTAGTCGAAAATATCCGAAAGGGCCCGGATTTCCTGGGCGAATGGGACCGGAAGAAGGTCGGCGCTGAACTGGCCGAAATTCTGTCCGGAAGGACGGACTTGTCGGACGGCAGGTTGGACGAGGCGGTAATTTCCGGCACCACCGGGCTCAAGGAACTGGTACAGCGAATGAGGAATATGGCTGGTGAAAAGACTGACCTGGCTACAGCTCACGATTCAGAGAAAAAGATGTACAGCAGCCGCGATGCTCAGGTTATCGAGGAATTTAATTATTCGGCTGCTGAGCTGTTAGCCAACATCTGTGTTCACGATGGCACCCTGGGAGAATCCAGAGCAAGCAAGTTTTTTATCGCCAGTCAGTATGTATGAAACAGATAAGTATTGAATATTGCACCCGGTGCCGCCTTAATAACGATGACGATTTTCTGCATGAAATAGCCTACAGCGAAAACCGTTATCTCCCTGACCTGCTGAAAAAAGCCCGCCAGGACCCGGACAGCGCTTTGTACCGGGAAGCCGCCAAACAGATGGATGAGAGGCTGGCCGGGGAAATAGAAGCCGCAGGTGAGGAAACGGAAGAAGATGTGGATGGCAGGTTCCGGAGTGATGAAGCGGGGGAACCGGGAAATGCACGAGGGGCGCCCAGGCCGGGGAAAGAAGAGATTACCCGGGAAGATTTATCCGAGGCAATTGATGAATACCGGCGCAAGGGCCTGCTGGACATGCAGGAAGGGAAAGTAACCGTAACCCCCAGGGCGGTCAAGAAACTGGCCGCCAGCGCCCTGGAGAGAATATTAAAAGACCTCCGCAAAAAGACGGCCGGTTCTCACCGTGTCGAGACGGAAGACTCCGGAATGGAGCTTTCACCCCATACCCGGCCTTACGAGGTGGGCGATGATTACTCCTCAGTGGACATCGAGCGCACCTCGATAAACGCCCTGAGAAGGTGCGGAGAGTTAAAATTCGAGCCTGAGGACTTCGAAATACACGAGGAAATTCCCCAGTCAAAGCTGAGCGCGGCTATTATTATCGATGAGAGCGGCTCGATGAGAGACTCGGGTAAACTGGAGGCGGCCATGGAGACCGCCCTGGCCCTTTCCAGGCTGATTCTGATGGAGCCGGACAATATCCTGAGGATTTATGTGTTTTCCGATGAAGTTAAGCAGATAGAGCCCTGGGAGATAGTAAACGAAGTTATCAGCGGGGGCGATACCGATATCAGGGCGGCCTTGAGCGCTTTCAGGAGGGCCGTCAGGCATGAGTACACCGATAAACAGGCCTATCTGATTACCGATTCCGAGCCGAATAATGAGGACGGTCAGCACATAGCCTTTGATGAAGCAGTCGCCGGTCTTTTGGAGGAGGCTTCGCGCTACCGCCAGGAGAAGATAGGTCTGAATATTATTATGCTGGATGAAGTCCCGGAATTGAAGAGTCTGGCTTCAACCATCGCTAAAAAGAACCTGGGCAGGGTATTTTTTACCTCCCCTGGCCAGCTCGGCGAGGTGCTGGTCGAGGACTACCTCAAGGGCAGAAGAGAAGGTCTTTCACATTAAATAGACCCCGCCCGGCTCTTGTTGGCAAGAATTTAACCCTGTTTGACAAGCCCATCGGTGGAGGCTTACACTTTTTTAATAAATGGAATGAGGAGAGCAGAAGATGGCAGAAGACAGGACCTATAAATGTTTGAATCCGGTGGGGATACAACTCCCGGTAAAGACCTTTCCCCTGGCCCCCCGCCTGGACACCCTGGACGGCAAGGAAATCTATTTCAGCATCACCGG
>JAZFUC010000075.1:0-2154 GCA_036446995.1 Dehalococcoidales bacterium
GAGACATCATCTCGCTGCCTGGTCCTCTCCGGTGACACGCCCCTGAACCCGACCGTGCTGGACAGGGCTGAGGAGAAAGATATCCCCATTATCCTGACCGGAGATGACTCTGCCACGGTAGCCGCCAGTATTGAAGATGCCTTGCTCAAGAACAAGTTTCACCAGGAAAACAAACTGGCCAGGCTGACCGAACTGATGGAACAGCACCTGGATATTCAGGCGATTAAAAAAAGACTGGGATAGCCGGTTAGTTTAGTCCTCGGAAAGAGTATGGCACTAACTGCATTATCAGCGTCCGGTCCGGCACGGCCAGCAAATGAACTGCTCTGCCTTTCGGCCGTCTACAACACCCTGAAAAGCGTTTTCTCGATGGTATATCCCTATCAGGCTGGATATCCCCTCCTTCGGCGGGGCCTAGGCTTCTGTTACGCCTCAGACGCTTTGGAGCCGGTTATGTCCCCCGACGAGATAAACAGCCGTAGCCTGCCCTTAATCTGTCCTTGATTTAACGGGGAAAAAGCCCAGGGTTGCCTTGCACAGCTGCACCAGGATGAGCATAAAGGGGACCTCGGTCAGAACGCCGACCACCGTGGCCAGGGCGGCTCCGGAGGATACCCCGAAGAGGGTGATGGCTACGGCGATGGCCACCTCGAAATGATTGCTGCCGGCGATTATAGCCGCGGGGGCGGCGTCTTCATAGGGCAGTCGCATCAGCCTGGCGGCCAGGTAGGTGGCCCCGAAGACAACCAGGATGTTGATGAAAATACCGGCCGATATCATGCCGATGATGGCCGGTAACTCGATGATGAGGTAGCCCTGGTAGGTAAAAAGGACGATCAGGGTAATCAGCAGGGCGGTAATGGACACCTTGCCCAGGACGGGGGTAAGGCGGGTATTAAACCATTCAAGGCCCTTATGCTTGATTACCTGGCTTCTGGTCAGATAACCGGCCATCAAAGGGGTGCCGATATAGATGGCCACGGACAGGGCCAGAGTAGCCCAGGGCACCTCTATCCCGGAAATGCCCAGCAGCAGCAGGGCCAGCGGGGTATAGAGCACCACCATTGACAGCGAGTTTATGGCCGTCATCACCAGGGTGTGGCCCATATTTCCCCGGGCCAGGAAACTCCACACCAGCACCATGGCGGTGCAGGGGGCAATGCCCAGCAGTATCAGCCCGGCCCGGTATTCCAGTATCTGCTCCGGGGTGAGAAAACGGGCAAAGATAACCCCCAGGAAAAGCCAGGCCAGGAAAGCCATGCTAAACGGTTTTACGGCCCAGTTGGCGAAGAGAGTCAGGGCTATCGGTTTGGGATTGGTGGCCGCCCGCTTCGTCTCTTGGTAGCTTATCTGCACCATGATGGGGTATATCATGGCAAAAACCAGCACGGCGATGGGGATGGAGATATTGGCCACTTCCAGGCCGGCCAGGGCATCGGAAACCCCGGGGAACAGCCTGCCCAGCAGGGTGCCGGCCACGATACAGAGGACCACCCACAGGGTCAGGTATTTTTCCCAGACGCCCAGTTTTCTCTCTACAGGATTGCTCATACTTCAGGAAATCTCCCCGAGCAGGGCCTTCACCCGGGCGCGGACCTGCTCTCTGATTTCCCTGACCTTCTCCAGCGGCTGGCCCATGGGGTCGTCCAGCGCCCAGTCCCCGGTCTTGATAGTGCCGGCCGGACAGATAGCTTCCGCCTCAGCCCCGCAGCCCATGGTAATCATCCGGTCGGCCTGCTCTATCATACTCAGAGTCAGCAGTTTCGGTTTCCGCTTACTGATGTCCAGGCCAACCTCCTTCATCGCGGCTACCACCACCGGATTAACCTCGCCAGCGGGGACCGTGCCGGCCGAAACCGCCCCCACCCGCCCCCCGGCCATTTCATTGAGCAGGGCCTCGGCCATCTGGCTCCGGCCCGAATTATGCACGCAGACAAAGAGGACTGTTTTCATCAGCTTTCAGAATTCCCCGACCAGTTATTTCCTTATCTAATATAAATGCCCCATTTCTATATTGTCAACGAAACCGGCCGGAACCGGTCTCCCCTTTAATATGAGGGGTCGGCGGTGCTATAATAAAAATAGATGGAAGACATCCTCGCTGACTTAAATCCGGCCCAAAGGGAAGCCATAGAGGCTATTGACGGCCCGGTG
>JAZFUC010000076.1:0-3954 GCA_036446995.1 Dehalococcoidales bacterium
TATGAAAATAGACATATTTCCCCATATACTGCCCCGGAAATACAAAGATGCTCTTTATAAAGTGGTGCCCGCCGGTTTTCATCTTCAGGATGTGATTGACGCTACTCCGAGTTTGTTTGACCTCGACCAGAGGTTCCGCATAATGGACAAGTACGAAGGGCTGCAGCATGTCTTAACACTGGGAGCGCCGCCCGTGGAGATGGTGGCCGATGCCAAAACGGCCGCCGAGCTGGCCCGGCTGGCCAATGATGAGATGGCCGAGCTGGTTCAGAAGTACCCGGACAGGTTCCCGGCCGCGGTAGCCTGTCTGCCGATGAACGATATGGACGCCGCCTTGAGAGAGGCAGACCGGGCAATAAAGGAACTTGGTTTCAAAGGAGTTCAGGTATTCACCACCACGGATAACAAGCCCCTGGACGCCCCCGAATTTATGCCTCTTTATGATAAGATGGCCGAATACGATTTACCCGTTTGGATACATCCGGAGAGGGACGTCAATTTTGTTGATTACCCCGGGGAGAAACGCTCCCGTTATATGATATTTCACATATTTGGCTGGCCTTATGAGACGGCGGCGGCCATGACCCGTCTGGTCTTCAGTGGAGTGCTGGATAAGCACCCCAATCTGAAGTTTATCACCCACCACTGTGGCGGGGTGGTTCCTTATTTCGAGCAACGGATAATCGGGGCTTACGACCACGCCGAGATACTGCGGGGAGCCAAGTACAAGCAGGGCTTGAGCAAACAGCCTATCGAGTACTTCAAGATGTTTTATAACGACACGGCCATATACGGGCATACTCCGGGTCTGATGTGCGGATTGGCCTTTAGCGGGGCCGACCACTTGGTTTTTGCCACCGATTTCCCTTATGACAGCGAGATGGGAGACAGATACACCCGGCAGACCATCGAGTCCGTTGAGCAGATGGATATCGGGGACAAGGAAAAGAAGATGATATTCGAGGATAACGCCCGCCGGCTGCTGAACTTAACCGGATAAGAGTTTAACAGGACCCGTAGATGACACAGGAGGTGGAAACAGATGGCCAAAGTAAAAACGCTAAAAGAAGCCATATCAGATAATGTCCGCAGTGGTGATACCGTTTTTATCTCCGGGATGCGGCACGGCGCTCCCTCAGCCGCGATACATGAGATAGCAAGACAGCGGATTGACCACCTGTCCCTGATATATTGCCTGGGTATGACATCTATCCTGCTGATAGCGGAGGGCCTGGTGGATAAAATGTATACCGGAACCGCGGCCCAGGATGAGAAAACCAATGCTGCTCTGCAGAGGGCGCGGAGTTTGAACAAGTATCCGGTCTTTGAAGAGTACTCTCATTTTGGAATTTGTCTGGCTCTGCTGGCCGGCCAGATGGGAATTCCCTACATTCCCACAAAAACACATCTTGGCTCTGATTTGATGAAATATAATCCTAACCTGACCGAGGACGAATGTCCCTTCACAGGTGAGAAAGTGGCGGCCGTTAGAGCCGTGGTGCCTGATGTCGGGATAATCCACACCCAGATATCGGACGCGGAAGGGAATGCCCAGAAATGGGGTAGTCTCGGAGTTGACCGGCCGGGTATTAACGCCAGTAACAGAGTGATTGTGACCACTGAGAAGATAGTGGACTCCGATGTCATCAGGAGAAACCCGAATAATACCATAATACCCTCTTTCAGGGTTGATGCCGTGGTTGAGCAGCCATTCGGCAGTTTTCCCAACCATTTAGCCGGCTGTTATAACGGAGATACCCTGGACTTCCAGCGCGAAACCAGGAAGATGGAAGACCTTGAAATGTATTTGAAAGACCAGGTACACGGCCTCGGCGACTGGAATGAATACCTGGAAAAAAGGAAATCCATCAAAGGCCGGGACTACCTGGAAAGTCTGAAGATACAGAATCCAATACTTAGTGACCCCGTGATTACCGGGTTTTAAGGAGCGCAAGATGGAACAGGGCAGGAAGTCCCCCGGATACTCGGCGGCAGACCAGATGGTTGTCTCCGCTGCCCGGCGGATTAATGACGGAGACGTCGTTTATGTAGGCACCGGGTTGCCGGTAATGGCCACCTATCTGGCTGGCTACATGCATGCTCCCCGGTGCGTTGTAATCCTGGAAGTGGGCATCATCAGGACCAGCCCCGGCCTCCTGAGTCGTTCCATAGAAACACTGGAGACCCAAACAATGTCTGATTCACTTTCAGATCTCTTCTATGTCAGCTCCATGGCCCAGCATGGCTTTTTTGACCTTGGTTTTATGGGAGCCGGCCAGGTGGACAGGTACGGGAACGTGAACGATACCGGGATTGGGGACTATTATAACCCAACCCACAGGTGGCTGGGCTGCGGCGGAGCCAATGACCTGGTAAGCTGCTGCCCGAAAACTATTATTATCTTGAGGCAGAGCAAGCAAAGATTCCCCGAAAGAGTTGATTTTAACACCTGTCCCGGTTATCTTGACGGAACACCGGGCGCCAGGGAAGCGGCTGGCCTGCCGCCAAACACGGGCCCATCGATGGTGATTACCAACCTGGGCATCTATGAATTTGAAAATGGTGAGATGGTGCTGACATCTATTCATGCCGATGCCGGAGTCACTCTGGAACAGGTTAAAGCGGAGGTTGGCTGGGACCTCAAGGTTTCGTCTCAACTGGAAGAAACAAAACCACCTACCGAGGAAGAGTTATTTACCCTGCGCACCAAGGTTGACCCTGACGGGCTTTATGTTGATGGTAAGCGGGCTGCTCCACGTTGAACGAGAGCAAGCCGGTAACTCCCGAAAAAAATAACAACCCGGGACTGACAGGGGAGGTTAAAATCTAATGGGCATAGCCAGAGGTAGATTTCTTATTGATACCCATGTTCATGCCCAGCGCCACGCCCTGAATTGGAAGGGCCGCAAAGAAAGCCCTGATTATGTTAAGTTAATGCAGGGTATGCAGCGGTCAGTAGCCTATGATAACTCTCCCCGTCTTCTCTACGATATGGAGCGCTACGGTGTGGATATGAGTATTCTGTTACGCGGACCCGGTATGGGTGATGAACTGAATATGGAAATTATAAAGAACCATCCTGATAAGTTCGTCGGCATGTGCGGGGGAAGCTCCTACATTGATAAATGCCGCCGGGGAGAAACAAGGTGGGACATAAAAGAATTCTGCAAAGAGCTTGATGATGTGCTCAGCACCGGCCTGTTTGTCGGCATCGGAGAGGGGATGCCCACCGGTCCTATCGCTGATATGAATAAGACCCTTCCCTGGGAAGCCCGTTTTGTGGAAATCTGCCACATCATGGAGGTGGCCCGCAAGCACAAAGTTACGGCCGGTTTTCACAGCGGCGGAATGTCCGGTTATGGCGGCGGCCGTCATCAGCTGGGACGCCGGGCTTACCAGCTGGAGTGGAATCCCCTGCTCGGGCATGACATTGCCTCCGAATTCCCTGACGTGCCCCTTATTATCGTCCACGGGGGTATGGACGGCTGGTGGTCCGAGATGTATATGGAGCTGGTCTTCGAGGTAGCCGCCGCCCATCCCAATGTCTATCTGGAGACCGGTGAATGGTGGGCGGAGCTTTATGAAAAACCGCTGCGAGACCCCAATATCGGCTGTGAAAAACTCCTCTGGGGAACGGACTGGGGAACAGCCCATCCGGTCCAGTGGTGGCCGGGGGGTTATCCCACCACATATTTCGACCAGAGCCGCAAGGAAGGTATACCGGCCCATATGCCGGATATCTTTGGTTGGAGCCTGAACCAAGTGGATAAACTGGACATTCCCCAGGATGACCTTAACCTTATCCTGGGCGGCAATGCCGTCAGGCTGTTTAAGCTCGAGGATAAGGTGCCTCACACCAGAATGTTCAAAGAGTTCTTGACTTAGTTGCAATTCCGGTTAGTATTGTATAGTGTCTGATGTTCGGGCCCTTGCGTTGAGTTCTACCGCGTGGGT
>JAZFUC010000077.1:0-3896 GCA_036446995.1 Dehalococcoidales bacterium
CCCTGGGAAAAACTGGATAAAGTGGAAGTCCTCAAGAAAGAAGCGCTGTAATAGAAAAGTTAGAAAAATGACTAAATTGCCAGGAGACAGCAGTGAGCAGCAAGAAACGTAGAGTTGGCTTTTAGATAATCTTTCTGAGCGTCTCGGGTTGAAACTGGATAAAAAAAAGTTTCCCTTAGACGGGGGAAGTTGGATTGAATTGGACGGATTTTGCGAGTCTCCTTTGGTCCTTTGTGAAGCTTGGGCACATGTCGGTCCTCCCAAAAGCGCTCAAAAGAACAAAGTGATGGCCGATGCATTTAAGCTGCTATTCGTAAATGAAATTAGGGGAAGAGATGGAAAATGTGTTCTTCTTTTCGGTGATAGTGAAGCAGCTGCACATTTTCAAGGTAAAAGTTGGATGGCTCAATGTCTTAATAAGCATAACATTATCGTCGAAATAATAGAGATGCCTTTAGAACTTAAAACCGAGATTCTTAAGGCACAAAAAAGACAATATCGTTAAGCTTTCTTGCTTGTCAGAAATTAGAAACTAAAACAGGGAGTAGAAGAGGGATAAAGTCCCTCTTCTAAAAAGCTGAGACTGTCTGAGAGTTGTCATTGCGAGACCATTCCGAAGGAGTCGGAAGGCGAAGCAATCTGTGTGGTAGGGAGGGGGCACCCCACACTACCCGGATTGCCACGTCGTCCCGATGAAATCGGGACTCCTCGCAATGACAAGGGGAACCTTTTTCGGATAGCGTCACACAGGGGGTGAGGTAGATTACTAATACTAATCCCATTAAATTTGGCACCGACGGCTGGCGGGCGGTAATCGCCCGGGACTTCACTTTTGAGAATGTGGGGGTCTGTGCCCAGGCGGTGGCAGATTATCTGACAAACTCCGGGCTGGCCGGGCAGGGTTTGATTATCGGCTACGATACCCGATTCGCCTCCGAGGACTTCGCCGCGGCCGCGGCCGAAGTCGTGGCCGGAAACGGAATAAAAGTCTACCTTTGTCCCAGAGCCACTCCGACACCGACTATAAGCTACGGCACGCTGACTCAAAAAGCCGGCGGGGCTATTATCATTACCGCCAGCCACAACCCGGCTATATGGAACGGCTTCAAGTTCAAAACCAGTGACGGGGCCGGCGCCCCTGATGAAGTCACCGCTGAAATTGAGAAGAACATTTCAAAAATTATCTCAACTTCTGAAGTAAAACAATTACCCCTGGCGGAAGCCATCGAGCAGGGCCTGGTGGAGTATTTTGACCTGGCCCCGGCCTACCTGGGGCGCCTGGCCGAGCTCGTCGACCTTGAATCTCTCAGAAATTCCAAGATCAAGGTAATCGTGGACTCCATGTACGGGGCCGGCTCGGGTTATTTCAAAACGTTGCTTGATGGGGGGACCATCGGAGTGACGGAGATAAACGGCGAACGCAATCCCTTTTTCCCCGGTATCCAGCCCGAGCCGATAGGGCCAAATCTGCTCAAGCTTTCAGCTGCTATCAGGGAGCAGGGGGCGGATGTGGGGATAGCCACCGATGGCGATGCCGACCGCATCGGCGTGATGGACGAAAAAGGCCGTTTTCTGACCACTCTTCAGGTGTTTACCCTGCTCTGTCTTTATTTCCTGGAGGTCCGGGGAGAAAAAGGCTCAATTGTCAGGACAATAAATACTTCAACTATGATTGACCGCCTGGCCGAGATATTTGAGGTCCCGGTGCACGTAACGGCGGTGGGTTTCAAACACATCGCCCCGATAATGATGGCCGAGAAGGTGCTCATCGGCGGCGAGGAGAGCGGCGGCTACGGCTTCCACGGCCATGCCCCGGAAAGAGACGGCATCCTGGCCGGGCTTTTCTTCATGGACCTGATGGTCAGGACAGGCAAGACTCCTTCGGAGCTTATCGATTACCTTTACGCCAAGGTGGGGCCCCATCATTATGACCGGGTGGATATCGAGTTTCCCGCCGAGGATAGGCAGGCGATCATCGAGCGGGTCAGGCAGAATCCCCCGGACGAGATTGACGGCGTTAAAGTTGTCAAGTTTGATACTTCTGACGGCTACCGTTTTACCCTGGCGGATACCGGCTGGCTGATAGTCAGGTTTTCCGGCACGGAACCGCTGCTGCGTATTTACGGGGAAAGCAGCAGTCCGGAGCGGGTTGAGAAGTTAATCCGGTTTGGAAAAAACCTGGCCGGAGTAAAATAAACCGGTAGTCCGGGAGGAAATATGGACGCGGGACAGGTATTTCCCAAGAGAATTGAAAAACCCTGGGGCTACGAGTTAATCTTTGCCCGCACGGAGAAATATGCCGGGAAAATTCTCTTTGTGAAGAAAGGGCACCGGCTCAGTCTCCACTACCATAATGAGAAGGACGAGACATTCTACTGCCTTGAGGGACAGGCAATCGCCGAGGTTGAAGGCGCCAACGGTGAATTGGTTAAAACGGAGATCAAGAACGGGCACTGTTACCGGGTGGCGCCCAGGAACAGACACCGGCTGCAGGCCATAGAGGACACCACCTTGTTTGAAGTCTCGACTCCTGAACTTGAGGATGTTGTCAGACTGGATGACGATTTCGGGCGGGCATAACCGGGCGTTAAGAGGTTTGACACAGGCTTATTTCCCTTGATAGACTCTAGAGAGAAACCGGGCTTAATATTTTCCGGTTTTGGAGATAAAACGGCCCCGTGGTGTAGCGGCCTAACATGCCACCCTGTCACGGTGGAGATCGGGGGTTCGAATCCCCCCGGGGTCGCCATTCCAATATGCAATTGGAATGGCCGCCGTATTGCAAATCGAAAAAGGGTTTAAATTCAGGTCTTGGTGTAACCGCCAAGACCATTTTGTATTTAATCCATATCATTTCAAATATGAATAATACAATTTATCTTGTCGAATAAGCCGGAGGTAAAGGAGAGCAAATGGAAATTGAACGAAAAATAGAAGAATTGGGGTTAACGCTGCCAACTTCAACCAATCCATTGGCCAATTACGTTAAAACTGTAAAAACCGGAAACTTGTTATTCGTTTCCGGGCACGGCCCCTACGACGATGGAGTAGTAAAAAGATCCGGAAAAGTCGGTCGGGAATTAAGCGTAGAAGAAGGGTACCAGGCAGCCCGTAACACTGCCCTGAACTTACTGGGGACCGTGAAAGCAGCAATTAATGACCTGGATGAAATAAAGAGAATAGTAAAACTCCTGGGAATGGTAAACTGTACAGAAGATTTCGGGGACTCTCCCAAAGTTATCAACGGGTGTTCAGATTTACTGGTAGAAATTTTCGGAGAATCAGGGAGACATGCCCGTTCGGCAGTCGGAATGCAGGCATTACCCGGCCAGATTCCGGTGGAGATTGAAATGATTCTGGAGCTCAAATGAATAATGTTGCTTATTATAATCAGGGGAGAATGCTAGTAAAAGAACCTTTTTACGGGTAGAAAAATAATACAGGTTGTTTGAAAACCGATGAATTGGATTGAGCCAGCGTTAAAAGAGATTGATACGACCTTTTTTCTTTAATCATCCAAAGAAGTATCCGGACGGCTTGAGAGATTTTAATACCGGCAGCCTATATTTGACGGTATAAAGTACGATTAAGGTCCTTGAATCCGAGTTTTTCCCAGAAGGAAGAGGCCCCTTGATTTTGTGTGATTACGTCTAGTTCGACCCTGTTAATATTGTTTGAATGAAACCAGTTAGTGATTTCGCTAAACATTATATTGGCAATACCTTTACGGCGATATTGGGTGGTAATAAACATATCATGAATATTGCCATACCTCTCTCGCTTATTCAGGCTCGAGGGTTCGACGATAAACGAATAGGAGTACCCGACGACCAGTTCTCCTTCCAGCGCCACCAGCACAAGGCTATTTTCTGCCTCCATAGCCGGGCGAAGATATT
>JAZFUC010000078.1:0-7426 GCA_036446995.1 Dehalococcoidales bacterium
TATTACCTGCGAAGATGTCAATATTCCGACCGGAATCGGCGCTGAGCCGGGCCAGACTGGCGGCTATTTTGATGCTGTATTCCAGAGAAGAGGTCTTGCCCGTCCCGAAATTGTGGTCTCTTTCAAACACCACCTTTATCATTCCCTGACCGGACTGTTCGAATTCCTTAATCATAAAATCGCCCACTTTAGCCGTATTGCGCCAGTGGACATACTTCAACGGGTCGCCATAACGAAATTCCCGGGAGCCATAGAATTCAACTGCGGCTGCAGACCTTGAGCCCTGTCCCCACTCAACCCCTGTTTCACCGGTAGGCGGCAGCTCCTCCATTTTGTAATAAGCGGGATAGACGGTTAGATTAAGAGGCAGATTAAATACCCGGCGGCGGACAATCAGACCCAGGGGTCCGCCTGATTGCAGCGTTACAGCTGATGACGGATAACGGCCCCGGCGGTAACAGTTTCCGGTATAGGAAAAAACGGCCGTTGCTCCCGGATTAACGGCGGTAAGCAGAAAGTGCTTGGGTCGATTATCAGGCTTTTCAAAAGGCCAGTCAGCCGTCAGCCTGACAAAGTACCTGGCCAGACGTCCCCGGTTGTTTATTTTCAGCCTGATTTCAACCGTTTCACCCTCAATAGGCCCATTAAGGGATATCTGGCCGGCGGGCACTACGGACAGCAATATCTGTTGTTGGACAGTCAGGGTTTTTAAAGTCTGGCCCGGCAGAACGGCTGATACGACAAGTATCCCCCAGATGGCCGCGTCAATAAGATAAAGCCAGCCTACCTGAGTCTGGCTGGCTACCAGGTAAACGAGAAATCCGGCAATTATAAAACCGACTCCCGCCTTAGTCATAGTTTGTAATAGCGGTTACCAGACAGGTACGGGAACCGCTGCCAAAACATCCTCTATATATTTTGATGCGGCATCAGGTTCTAATGAACGGGTTACAATACGGTGTTGAAGCACCGCTTTTGATACCGCCTTCACATCATCAGGAGTGGCAAAATCCCTTCCTTCCATAGCCGCTCCGGCCTGGGCAGCCCTCTGAAGAGCGACAGCGCCCCGGGGGCTGACACCAATAGTTATTTCTGTGTTTTTTCTGGTCTCAGCGATTACGCCAGCGATGTATTCTTTCACCGGACGGGCAACCTTAACCTGGTATACATACTCTTGCAAGAAGGTAACATCTTTAGCTGTCAGTACCGGCTGTAAATCCGGTTCTCCATGCTCGTGCCGTTCCAGGATTTCCACTTCTTCTTCTTTCTCCGGATAGCCGATGCCAAAGGAAAGTAAAAACCTGTCCAACTGGCTCTGCGGCAGAGGGTAAACACCATGGGTTTCGGTGATATTCCGGGTGGCAATGACGAAAAACGGACTGGGCAGCGGCCGGGTAACTCCGTCAAAAGTTACAAAACCCTCTCCCATCGCTTCCAGCAGGGCTGATTGCGTCCTCGGTCCGGAGCGATTTACCTCATCGGCCAGCACTATATTTGCGAAAATAGGTCCGGGAATAAACTTAAACTCTTCCTTAGATTGACTGTAGATTGATGAGCCGGTAATGTCGGTGGGCAGCAGGTCAGGGGTGAACTGAATACGCTTGAAGTCTACCTCAAGTGACTGGGCCAGTGATTTGGCCAGTAAAGTTTTGCCCACCCCCGGGTAGTCGTCCAGCAATATATGCCCTTTGCACAACAGACCGAGTATGCTCAGTTTAATAACATCATGGTCGGCTACTACCACTTTCCTGACGTTATCGATTAGTAATTGAATCCGGCGGGTAAATTCTTCACTCATATTATTTTGGTGTTTTCTCCGGGATATGTCCGGTAAGCGATAAAACTCGTTTGTTGAAATGACTGGATTCATTATACCCTTTCAGATTGCTCAAATGAAAGAAGGTGTCTCCATCTGCCCTTTTTAATATTTTCCCTCAGGAATTGACTATCCTCTTTAATTTAAGATAGAATACACAACATATTAGTATACCTAGCGTCATTATCAGACGCCAAAACAAATAATCAGGAGGAGACAATCAATGAGTGGAGAGTTAACCAAGGCGCTTGCGGACTTGCAGGAAGATGAAGCCATTAAACTGGTCAACCAGTGGCTGGAGGACGGGAAGGACCCTAACGAGATACTGGTAGAGGCCCGGGACGGGATGGAGACGGTAGGCAAAAGGTTCGGGGATGGGGAGTATTTTCTGCCCGAGCTTATTTTTTCGGCTGAGATATTCAAAGAGCTGACTGAGATACTCAAACCCAAGATGCAGGGTGAAGTAAAACAGAAGAAGCTTGGCAAGGTAATCGTGGGGACGGTAGCCGGAGACATACATGATATCGGCAAGGACATCGTGGTTTTCATGCTGGATATCAGCGGGTATGAGGTAACCGACCTGGGGGTGGATGTACCTCCGGCCAAGTTTGTTGAATCGATAAAAGAGACGGGGGCGTCGGTAGTAGCCTTGAGCGGCTTTTTAACGCTGGCCTTTGACGCCATGAAAGAGACGGTGGAGGCAATATCCGCGGCCGGGTTGAGAGACAAGGTCAAGATAATGATCGGCGGTGGACAGATAGACGAGGAGATACGCAAGCATGCCGGGGCGGACGCTTACGGGCGGGACGCCATGGCTGGTGTAACCATGGCTAAAGAATGGATTTAGGGTCGGCGGGATGTCAAAATTAGCCGATGAACTATACCGGGAAAGACTGAAAAGAGTTACTGACGCGATAGAATTAAGGGTACCGGACAGAGTTCCGGTATCCACGCCTTTTGGTTATTTCCCTGCAAAATATTGCGGAATTCTCGCTCATGATGCCTTTTATGACTATCCCAAGTGGAAACAGGCTTATAAAAAGACGGTTATCGACTATGAACCGGATATGTTCCGGCTGGTCACTAACGAGTCCGGCCAGGTTCTTGAAGCTGTAATCAGCAAACAGACATTATGGCCGGGGCATGGCGTACCCGAGACTTCCGCACAGCAGTTCGTCGAAGGCGAATACATGACAGCGGATGAGTACGATATGTTTCTTAACAACCGGGCTGATTTTATCATCCGCCATTACCTGCCCCGTGTTTACGGCCTTTTTGAACCGCTGGCAAATCTTCCCCCTCTGAACACCCAGACAGGTGTGATACCCTACCATCTCCTGGCAACGCCGGAGTTTTCTAATTTACTGACTACCCTGGTAACGGCTTCAAAGCAGACGATGAAGTGGCGGGCCGAAACGGGCACCTTTGCCGCTGAGATGGACGAACTGGGTTATCCTTCCTACGGCGGGTTTGCCGGCCTCGCCCCTTTTGATATGATATCGGACAATTTCAGGGGAATGCGGGGCGCCATGCTGGATATGTACCGGAACCCGGATAAACTCCTGGAGGCCTGCGATATCCTTCTTCAACAGCAGGCCCAGATGATTAAAGCACTTAACATACCCGGCAAGACCAAGATAGGCTTCATTCCCCTGCACAGGGGAGCCGATGGGTTCATGTCCGGCAAGCAGTTCGAGACTTTCTACTGGCCGACTCTTAAACAACACATAAATAACGTAATTGACGCCGGGATTACCCCCTGCGTCTTCTTTGAAGGCGATTATACTTCCCGACTGGAATACCTCCTGGAGCTGCCGAAGGGAAAGGTCCTGGGGCAGTTTGATTCCTCGGACATCGTTAAGGTCAAGGATGTGCTGAAAAACCACATGTGCATCATGGGGAATGTTCCCCCTTCACTATTGCAGACCGGTTCCACCGAGGACGTGAAGGACTACTGCAAGTGGCTTATCGATGTGGTTGGTAAGGACGGCGGGTTTATAATGTCCCCGAGAAGCGCCATCGACGAAGTAAAACCGGAAAACCTGAAGATGATGTTCGACATTACCAAGGAGTACGGGGTATATAATTAATGGTGGGAGACACCAGGATTTCCCTGCAGCAGCCGGTGTATAAGCACGGGGCTGTCCCCAGAGTCACCTTTTAGGATGTTATGGCAAATTATACGATAGACTTTCAGCCAATGGGCCGAAAAGGCAAATGCCGGGACGGCGAATCAATACTTGAGTGCGCCCGCCGGCTGGACATAGATATCAGCGGTGTCTGCGGAGGCCGAGGGACCTGCCATACATGCCGGGTACAGGTAACTGGTGGAACTCTCTCAGAACCGACCAGCCACGAAAACGAGGCCCTCTCTGAAAAAGAATTTAACGACTGCTGGCGTTTGGCCTGCCAGGCCAGCCCCCGCAGCAACTGCCAGGTGACGGTCCCACTGGAATCAATGAGCGCCTCGCAGCGAGTCTACCTCGAAGGAAACGAGATGACCATTACCCCGGAGCCGGCCGTCCGGACTTATCATCTCAAGCTTACACCACCGACATTATCGGACCAGCTGGCGGACGCTGACCGTCTTCTGGCGGCCCTGGGAACCCAGCATAAGGTAACCTGTAACAACATCGACCTGGCAGTGTTGCGGTCTCTCTCCCCCTTGTTGCGCAGCTGGGATTGGGAATGCCAGGTTTCGGTCAGGGATGACGAAATTATAGCCGTCGCCCCCTGGCCGAGCCGGCAGCTTGGACTGGCAGTGGACCTGGGCACGACGACGATTGCCAGTTACCTGATGGACCTGACCGACGGCCGGACGCTTGCCTCTCTGGGGGCGGTGAATCCTCAGGTCAGCTACGGAGAAGACATTATTAGCCGGGTTGACCATATTATTAAATCACCCCAGGACGGCATCAGGCAGCAAAAACTGGTGACTGACAAGATTGGCGAGCTGGCCCGCGACCTTTGCAAACAGACGAAGACCTCTGTGGATAATATAGTTGAAGCCGTGATTGTCTGCAACACGGCTATGCATCATATACTGTTAAACCTGTCGGTAAGGCAACTGGTGATGGCTCCTTTTACCGCCGCGGCCAGTATGCCAATGGATATTAAAGCCAGGGATTTGGGTATCAAACTGGCCCCGGGGGCCAATGTTCATATCCCGCCGGTTATCACCGGCTTTATCGGTTCGGACCACCTGGCAATGCTGCTGGCTACCGGCCGCCGTAAAGCCGATGACCTGGTGGTGGCCCTGGATATAGGCACTAACACGGAAATTTCCCTGCTTGTTGGTGATGAAATTACCACTACCTCCTGCGCTTCAGGCCCCGCTTTCGAAGGGGGGCACATCAAGCACGGGATAAGAGCCGCTGAGGGGGCAATTGAACGCCTCCGTATTACCGATGACGCCATTGACTATCAGACGATTAATAACGCCCCGCCGATAGGAATCTGCGGCTCCGGAATTATGGACGGTCTGGCCCAACTGTACCTGGCTAAAATTATTGACGCTGGCGGCAGATTTGTCAAAGATCACCCGCGGGTGAGAATTACCGACAATCAGGCTGAATTCGTCATTGTCGACCAGGAAAGAGAGGACGGACGTTTCTCGATTGTCATTACCCAGAAGGATATCCGCGAATTACAATTAGCCAAGGCGGCCATCCGGGCTGGAATCAAATTGTTACTGGAGACCAGGGGCCATACAGAGGAGCAAATCAATCAGGTAATCATTGCCGGCTCATTCGGCACTTATATTGATTTATCCAGCGCCGTGACTATCGGCCTGTTGCCCGACCTGCCCCTGGAAAGTTTCAGCCAGGTGGGTAATGCCGCAGGGATGGGAGCAAAACAGAATTTGATTTCCCAGGCCAGACGGCTGGAAACACAGAATATCGCCTCCCGTATACACTATGTAGAACTGGCCAGTTCGGTCGCCTTCAGACAGACCTTTATAGAGGCCTGTAAATTGGGACAGTACCGCTTGCAGAACTCCAAAACGGAGGTAGTTAAATAATTACCTGCCAAATCCGGAGACCCTGCTCGCTTTCGTAAAACCGGGACAAGAATGTAGAATGTATAAATAGAGAGGAATTTGTGAATGGAAACACGGGTATCGAGCGCTACCAGGGAAGTAATTATCGGGAACAGCCGGCCAACAGTGCTCATTGGTGAGCGTATTAACCCTTCCGGAAATAAAAAACTGGGCGAAGCCCTTAAAACGGGTAATATGGAGAGTATTCCCCGGCTGGCTATCGCTCAGGTAGAAGCCGGGGCGGATATGGTGGATGTTAATATGGGCGCTTTCGGCATCGATGAAGTCGATTTGTTGCCCAAGGCGGTAAAAATGGTAATGGAAGCCGTGGACGTGCCGATTTGCATCGACAGTTCAAATCCCGTTGCTATTGAAGCGGCTCTTAAAGTTTACAAAGGGAAGCCCCTGGTAAACTCATTTTCCGGCGAGTCCAAGTCTATAGACAGTGTGCTTCCCCTGGTTAAGGAATACGGGGCGGCGGTGGTCGGTCTGACCCAGGATGATGAAGGTGTTCCCAAGGACAGGGACCGGCGGTTTTCGATTGCCCGCACGCTGGTAGCCCGGGCCGAGGCCATGGGTATTCCCCCCGAGGATGTAATCATCGACTGCCTGGCCTTCGCCGTCGGGGCGGATACCAGTTCCGGTCCGGAAGTGCTGGCGGCAATCAAGCGGGTAAAAGAGGAACTGGGGGTGAACCAGACCCTGGGGGCCAGCAACGTGTCCTTCGGTTTGCCCAACCGTGAAATACTTAACGCCGCTTTCAATGCCCTGATTATCGATTCCGGCGTCACCTGCCTGATTACCAATGTCAGACGGGCCCGCCCTGTGGCCCTGGCCACCGACCTGCTTCTGGGGCGTGACAAGCGGGGTATGCGCTACATCCAGGCCAACCGGCCGCCCCGTCCGGCCTGACTCACAGACAGAAATTACCGTTAATAAAAAGCGCTGCCTGACTCAGGCAGCGCTTTATTCTATCTTTACTTCCCTGCCTCTAGCCCCCTTTCTTCAGGGGAATCTTTGGCTTTACATCCTTGTTGATTATATTCCGGGGCCAGTGGCCACTGAGAATGGCCGCCGCTGATTTTCCGGCGCTGACCGGGGCCGTTTTCACAGCCTCATCCGAATACGAAGCGGTGTGGGGAATCGTAATCACATTGTCCATCTTGAGGAGGGGGTTGTCCGAATCTACAGGTTCTTTCTCAAAAACATCCAGTCCCGCCCCGGCGATTTTCTTTTCCTGGAGGGCTTTTATCATGGCCGCTTCATCTATAATCGGTCCCCGGGCCGTGTTTATCACGTAGGCGCTCGGCTTCATCAGGCTGAATTCTTTCTCCCCGATTAAATGCCTGGTCTCGTCATTCAGGAGGGTATGAATGGAGATGTAATCCGCTTCCTTCAGCACTTCTTCCATACTCATTATGGTAATGTTATATTCATTGGCCAGGGACTTCTCCAGGTATGGGTCGAAGCCAACCGTCCTCAGTCCGAAGACCTGGGCTTTCCTGGCCGTCATTCGTCCCAGTTCGCCGCAGCCGATGAGGCCCAGCGTCTGCCCGTGTATGGAGCCCATA
>JAZFUC010000079.1:0-3806 GCA_036446995.1 Dehalococcoidales bacterium
AGGCCAGCCGCGAGATGCCTATCAACCCGGCATTTGCGGCCGTGAGCAGGATAGAGGCCGCCAGTACGGACACCAGGGGGGCGAAGAAGCTCCGCAGCATCTCAGAGGGCAGGTTAGCCGCTATCCCGGCCACCGGGTTTCTGGCCCAGCCGTTTACCGGATCGCCCAGCTCCTGGGGAGTCATGGCCGAAAGGGCGACGATGGAGATTCCGGCGAAGAGGGCCAGCACGGCCACAATCATCATAATATAGGTCTGGGGTATCCGCTTCTGGGGCTGGCGCGTCTCCTCGGCCAGCTGGGAGACGGTCTCCACCCCGGTAAAACAGAGAGAGGCAATGGCGATGCCGAAGACCAGGTTCTGGGTGGTGGGCCAGTTACCTTCTCCAAACATATTCTGAACCAGGACGGAGGGGTTTACCGCCAGGATTAGAATGACCCCCAGGGTAACCAGGGTGACCTGAGTGACGATGTCAAGGACAACAAAGACGATATTTATCCTGGAAGATTCCTTGATACCCAGGACATTAACCAGCATCAGGAAGACGATAACGGCCAGGGATAAAGCGGTACCGGCGGCCGGGTCTTTAAGAACCGGCCAGAAGTAGGCCAGATAGGGCGGTATAGTGTAGGCGGAGATAGCCATAGTGACGATGTAGCTCAACATCAGCGCCCAGCCGGCGATAAAGCCGGTGGTGGGATTAAAGCCGTGACGGGCAAAGCTGGATGACCCGCCCGCCTCCGGTATCATGGCCGTGCCTTCCGCGTAAGTAAGGGCATTAAATATAAAGAGAACCCCGGCTATGGCCATCACGATAGGGGTGGCTCCCAGGGCCACCAGGGCAACGACGCCCAGGCCATAATATATCGATGAGCCGACGTTGCCGTAACCGGCGCTAAATAAAGCCGGAATTCCTAGCACTCTCTTCAGACGGTTAGGTTTGATTCGCCGCGGACGGAAGACGATATCTCCCGGTTTGGGTCGGTAGCTATTCTGCATTAACGGTTCTCTTTTTTTCCCCAATCAGTATACAACATTTTATAATGCAAGTAGTGATTTTGTTGGTACTATTCGGTTTTGTTTGGTGATGCCATTACCTGCATCAGTTGTAATTTTATATTAATGACATTCATCCCATCCCCTTCAGGGTGAACCCCTGTGTCCCTCCCGATGAAATCGGGAGGGAGTTTTAGTTAGAGTGGGGGATAATGGGGGTGAGGTCACCCAGATTTAAATATAAACTTCCTGTTACAAGTACGTATATAAGGAAATGAAAACAGGACCATTTTGTTCCTTAGATTTTCACCCGCTAAAATATTTTCCCAGGGGTATTGTAGATTTCCGTTAAGGGACTTATAATACCATCTGTTGACCAAAGAAACAGGCGGGTGAGAGTGGAATTTAACAGAATCATCGTACCGGTTATCGGCACCGAGGCTGATGACGAAGCGGTCAGACTGGCCTGCCAGCTGGCCAAGCGGAGCAAGGGGAAAATATGGGCGGCTTATGTGGTTATCCTCAAACGCACCCTGCCCCTGGAGGCCGAGATTGAGCCGGAGATATTGAAGGCGGAGCAGATACTGGACCGGGCCGAGAGCATCGCCGAAGACCAGGACTACGAACTGGAGACGGACCTGCTCCAGGCCAGGGAAGCCGGCCCCACTATTGTTGACGAGGCCATAGAGCGTAATGTCGACCTTATCATTATGGGGATTGAATACAAGACCCACTTCGGGCAATTCAGCCTGGGGAACGTGGTCCCTTTCGTGCTTAAAAACGCTCCCTGCCAGGTCATACTCTACCATCGACATTCAATTTAGTTGAGGTTATTTTATGAAAACAGTGATTATGGGTTGCGGGCGGGTTGGCGCCCGACTGGCTGAAATGCTGGATGCTGAAGGCAATCAGGTTACCATCCTGGACAATAATGCCTACAGCTTTAAAAGGTTCCTCCACAGTTTTAACGGCACGGCCCTTGTCGGTAACGGCACCAACCAGGAAGTCCTTAAAAAAGCCGGCATCGGGGAAGCTGATATTTTCATCACCCTGACCGGGGGAGACAACCGCAATATCATGGCGGCCCAGATTGCCAAGCATATTTTCAACGTGCCCAGGGTAATATGCCGTATCAAAGACCCCCTGCGCCAGGAGATGTACGCCACCCTGGGATTGGAGACAATCTGCCCGACAACGATATTCGCTAATATGCTGAAGGATAAAATGGAGAACTGAGGTAGGAGAATGTATATTGTAGTCGTCGGTGGTGGTAGAGTCGGTTATTACCTGACCAAGGCCCTGCTGGACGAGGGGCACGAGGTAACAGTGATAGAGAAGGAAGCCGTTATCGTTGAGGACATCAACGAGGAGTTGGGCAGTATCTGCCTCCGGGGTGACGGCTGCGAGGCGTTCACTCTGGCTGAAGTAGGCTCGGAAAGAGCCGATATGCTTATCGCGGTAACCGGTGATGATGAAGACAACCTGGTCTCCTGCCAGGTTGGCAAGCACAAGTTTAATGTTAACCGCACAATTGCCCGTATCAGAAACCCCCAGAATGAAGCCCTCTTCAAGATGCTGGGTATTGATGTCACCATCAGCAGCACTAATGTTATCCTGGAGCACATCGAGACCGAGTTACCGACCCACCCCCTGACCCACCTGCTGGAAATCGACGAGGCCGGACAGGAAATTGTTGAAATAAAAATACCTGCCGACGGGGTCACCGTGGGTAAGTCAGTCCGGGAGCTGGCCATCCCCAAGGGAAGCAAACTGGCCCTGGTCATAAGTCAGGGGGGCAAGAACCGCATACCAACCTCCAATACCATTATCAAGGCGGGCGACCGGGTAATAGCCCTCACCACCCACGATACGGAAGAAGAGTTACGGTCCAGGCTCAGGGGTTCCTGATAAATACTTCTCCCCCTGAGCAGTTCTTATGAAGGGACTTTCCATGGCCGCTAGCCGAACCAACCGAGCCTGGACGCTGGTTATTCTTTTTCTGGCGGCCATTATCATCACAGGCGGCGTCATTTCCCTTTCCAGATTAAGCCCGGGCCAACCCCTAACCATAACCGGACCGCCCGACGAGCAGTGGCAGGGAGAAATCTACATCGGCGGCGGGGTAAATAATCCCGGCATCTACGACTACCGGGCCGATGACACCCTCGAATCGCTGGTCGGGGCAGCTGGTGGCCCCATTGATGGCGTCGAGCCTGCCGGACTGGAGTTGTATGTAACAGGGACAGAATCCGGGGCTCAGAAGGTAGACATTAACCGGGCCGAGGATTGGCTGCTGGAGGCCCTGCCCGGCATCGGTGAAACACTGGCCCGGCGGATTATAGACTACCGGCAGCAGAACGGGCCGTTCCGCAATACAAATGAGCTTCTCAATGTCACCGGTATCGGCGAGGCTATATACCGGCAGATTAAGCCCCTGATTACGGTTGCCGACTGATGGAAGTGCCGAGGAAATGAAAAAGTGCTGCTTATCTACCTGAGCGCTGCCTGGGTAGCCGGCATCTTTCTGGGGTCATTTTTCAGCTTGCCCCTGCCCATCGTCTTTGTCGGTCTTATCCCCCTGCCCCTGGCCTTGGTCATCCGCCAGCACCGGAAACTGATTATCATGGCCGGTCTGTGCCTGGTTATTCTCCTGAGCGGGGCGGTCTACTACCGCCAGAACCTGCCTGGTTCGGATGATAGCTCCCTGCGGTACTATAACGACCGGGGCGCTGTAGAAATAAAGGGAGTGCTGGACAGAGACCCCGAGCCGGGGGAAAGGACCACCCACCTCCACCTGTCAGTCAGGGAAATA
>JAZFUC010000080.1:0-17630 GCA_036446995.1 Dehalococcoidales bacterium
CTGGTAGGCGGCATAGTCGTTCCCGTCCGGCGCCAGGCCGATACGGTCGGTTATCCGTCTGGTATAAGCGTCGATAACGAAAACGGGCTTACCGGCCGCGTAAAGCAGTATTGAATCGGCCGTTTCCTGGCCGATACCCCAGACGGAGAGAAGTTGCTGCCGAAGATGCCCTGTTTCCCCGGCAAACAGTTTTCCCAGGTCATCACGGCAGCTTTTTTGCGTCCATTCCGCCAGGCTCTTAAGTTTGCGGGCCTTGGCATTGTGGTAACCGCTGGAGTAAACAAGGGCGGCCAGGTCAGTCAGGCTGAGGCGGCGCAGTTCTCCCGGAGACAGCGCCCCGGCCTCTTTCAGGCGGGTCATTGCCATTTCCACATTGGTCCAGGCGGCCGACTGGGTAAGTATAGCTCCCATCATCATCTCGAAAGGCTCGTCCGCCGGCCACCAGTGCTGGGAACCGTAGGTCTTTAGAAGGCTCTGGTAGATATTTTGGAGTCGTTCGCCGGTTGTCTGGCCGTTCAGCATCAGAACCATATTATCATAATTTATAAAAAACCCTCGCCCTGACGCCCTTCAAAGAGGGGAAAGAGAAAAAGGGTGGTGATTCGTCCTTTCCCCGTTATTCCCGCTTCCAATGCGCTGAACCAGTTACTCGTATTTCTCCCAGAAAATGATATCGCTATGGTCTTTTCTGGGTCTGGGTACGGGGTCCTGGTCGGGATAACCCACCGGCAGTATGCTGTGCACGAATATGTTGTCCGGTAAATTCAGGACTTTATGAACTTCCTTGGGGGTTATCGCTCCCATCCAGCAGGTACCCAGGCCCTGATTTACTGCTTCGATTGTCATATAGGCGGTTGCAATCATAATCTGCTCGCCGACTTTCACTTTCATTACCGGCTCGCCAAGGAGATAAGGGGCGAATACATCGCTGGCCAATACCACATTATCTAAAATTTCGTCCGTCCAGTTCGCTACCCCGGCGTCTCTGAGTTCTACCAGGGCCTGTCTATGCTGCTTGAGAGAGAGGTCATTAATCGAACCACAGCAAACAATAACAACCGGGGCGGTAGTGATTGTGCCTTGTCCGCCGGAAGCCTTGCCCACTTCTTCTATCCTGGCCTTATCCTGAAGCACGATGAAACGCCAGGGTTGAGTGTTTCCCCATGATGGCGCCCGCCGGCCTGCCTCCAGCACCTTTTCAATCTTCTCTTTTTCCACCGGCTCCGGCTTCCACTTTCTGATACTTGCTCTCTTCAGAATAGCACTTGATACTTCCAATTCAGTTCTCCTCCTTATCCTTCTTGTTTTGGGCTTTTACCGTTATTTGGGCATAATATCTATTAAAAGAGACCCGCCATATTCAATGCAGCACCTGGCTCTCTCGAGATTGTCTGTCTGGTGTATTTATACCGCAGTCGCTCTTTGATTCTCCGGTTTTTTCGCATTTAGCCCATAATAACATAATTTATTAAAACCCATCCCCCCGGCCCCCTTCCCCCGATTTCATCGGGGGAAGGGGGTATTATTGATAGCGAGGGGGCTAAAGCCCCCTTTCTGGCTTTCCCTGTCTTTATCAATATGTATTTTTTGGGAAAATAAATGGGGGCTGACATATCAGCCCCCATTTAGCGTAGTGCTTCTTATTGGGAGAGCGCCGGTTTTTACCGCTTGGTGTACTGAGGCGCTTTGCGGGCCCGTTTGAGACCGGGTTTCTTTCTTTCCTTGACCCGGGAATCACGGGTCAGCATCCCGCCCTGACGCAGGGCCGGTTTCAGATTTTCGTCCGCCTTGACCAGGGCCCGGGCAATGCCGTGGGCGATGGCCCCGCTCTGTCCGGTGATGCCTCCGCCGTTCACCTTGACCATTACGCTGAACTTGTCCAGGGTCTCAGTAATCACCAGGGGTTTGGTTATCGCCTGGCGGTGCACCAGACGGGTAAACAACTCTTCATAAGGCGTGCCGTTGATAATTACCGCCCCACCGCCCGGTGACAGTCTCACCTGGGCAACGGAACACTTGCGTCTGCCTGTTCCCTGAAAATAAGCCTGTTTATCCACTTATATCTCCTTTTCCCCGCCCGCTGCTCTGCTTCGTCCTCAAATTCTACTCCTCGTCATCTTTGGCCAGTTTAGCAGCGGTAGCGTTCGTTTGAGCTACATGGGGGTGAACATCACCAACATATACCTTTAGTTTTTTAATTATCTGATTTCCCAGCTTGTTGTGGGGAATCATACCCCTTACGGCGTATTCAATCGCCCGGGTGGGATGAGTCTGCATCATCTTCTCCAGGGTGACGGTTTTCAGCCCGCCGGGGTAACCGGAATGCCGGCGATAGAGCTTCTGTTTGAGCTTATCACCGGTAACCCGTATTTTTTCCGCGTTAATTACCACAACATAATCGCCTGTATCCAGGTGACGGACAAAAATCGGCTTGTGCTTACCCATCAGCAGCCCGGCGATGCGGGTGGACACCCTGCCCAAAACCTCATCAGTAGCATCTATAATATGCCATTCCCGTTTGATTTCCGAAGCCTTGGTACTGTAAGTTTTTATCATATTTTTTCCTCAACAGGATTGTTATAATTTATCCCCATAAGACAGAGCCCGCAAGCCGGCGCGGCCGGCCGGGCAAGCCCGGGTTGTTTCCTCTCCAGGAGGCCATGAAACTCAGCCACGCTCATTTTCCCCCGCCCCACCCTGACAAGAGGGCCGACTGTATTACGCACCTGGTGCATCAGGAAAGAATTAGCCAGGATGTTAAAGATGACCAGATCTCCTTCCCTTTTTACCTCGGCGCGGTCTACTCTCTTGACCGTGCTTTTCAGGGCCGCTTCATCAGGACTGACAAAAGAAGCAAAGTCATTTTCCCCGATAAGCGCCCGGCAGGCCTGATTCATCGCCTCGATATTCAACTGCCCGGCAACCCGATGATAAAAACCCCTTCTGAGGGGGGACCTTATCCGGCTGTTCAGTATGTAATAATTGTACTCCCGGCTCTGCACATCATGCCAGATGTGAAAACCGTTACCTGGTTTATGGGCGGATTTCACCGCAATATCGTCCGGCAGGTAGTAATTCAGTCCCGTTACAAAAGTTTCCGCCGGAAGGTCGGACTCGGTTCGGAAGCTGACCACCTGTCCCCGGGCGTGAACCCCGGCATCCGTCCGGCTGGCCGTAACCAATCTCCCGCTTTCACCGGTAAGCTGCCGGATAGCGGTTTCCAGTTCACTCTGGATGGTGGCCAGTCCAGCCTGCGCCTGAAATCCATGATAGCGCGTGCCGTCATACTCCACGATCAAAATAATCCTGGTGGTATTTACCGGATTAACTTCCTGTTTTAATTCCGGGCTGACGGCAGTAACGGTCATTCTTTCACTAACTCCAGTCGGACCACGGGGGCCCCGTCTCCCAGCCTGTTCCCCAACTTAATGATGCGAGTGTAGCCACCGGGGCGGCTGGCATACCTCTCGGCAAGCTCGGAAAAGACTTTATCGGTCACCTTCTTACTGTAAATGTAAGCCAGCGCCCGGCGTCGGGCAGCCAGACTGCCCTGTTTACCCAGGGTAATCATCTTCTCTGCCAGTCCGCGGACCTGTTTGGCCTTAGCCTCCGTGGTGGTAATCTTCCCATAACCAAGCAGGTCTGTTACCTGACCACGGTACATCGCTTTCATATAACTTGATGTTTTACCTGCTTTACCTTCAACTGTTTTACGACCCATCTCTAATCCTTTAACGGCTAATTTTCTGTCTAGTCCGGTTCTTCCCCGGCTTCTTCCTCGTCGTCTCCGCCCAGGGAAGCCAGGACGAGCCCCAACCCTTCCAGGCGTTCATTTATCTCATGCTTTGATTTCTGCCCGAAATTACGCAGGGCCATCAGTTCTTTCTCTTGCTTGTTGACCAGTTCTCCCACCGTGGCGATACCGCCACGCCTCAGGCAATTCATTGTCCTGACTGACAGGTTCAACTGCTCAACGGGCATATTGTACAGTTCCTCGGAAATAGCCAGCTGGTTTGGCTCCTTCTCCGCCTCCACCTGGGACAACTGGGTGTAATTGGCAAACGGGCCCAGCTGCTCCATCAGAATTTCAGCGGCCTGGCTGATGGCGTCGACCGGCAGAATAGTGCCGTCTGTCCACACTTCAAGAATTAACCGTTCCAGGCTGGCTTCCTGGCCGGCAAATATCGGCTCCGTATTATAATTGACTTTTCGTATCGGGCTGAAGATGGCGTCCACCGGAATCACTCCCAGGGACAGGCTCTCGGTGGATTCAGCCTCACGGTAGCCCTTGGACAATTCGATATCCATCTCAACATAAAATTTTGTTTCGGGTGAATCCGTGGTGGCCAGATAAAGGTCCGGGTTGATGATTTCAAAATCAGACGAGGGCTTGATGTCAGCCGCGGTTATTCGTCCTTCCCGCTCAATCTCCAGCCACAGCTTTCCCGGCTGCCCGGAAAGTGATTTTAATCTGAGAGCCTTAACGTTCAGCAGGAACTCGGTTGCGTCTTCTTTTACAAAGGGAATCGTGGAGAATTCATGCTGAATTCCTTCTATCCGAATCCGCGTTACGGCCGCTCCCTGCAGTTGACTGAGCAATACCCGCCGCATAGCGTTGCCGATAGTAAGACCAAACCCCTTTTCCAGCGGCTCGGCTACATACTTTCCGTAATTCTCTTTACTTTCTATACACTCAGCCTTTGGCACTGTGAGGTGAGACAAATTTCTACCTCCTTATCTTGAGTAGTACTCAACTATGGCTTTCCCGTCAAAGTCGGCGCCAATATCATCTGGCGTAGGCAGAGATATGGCCTGACCAACAAGGTTTTGTCTGTCCAGACTTAACCAGCTGACGATGGATTTAGCCTCGATATCTTTAAGCAATTGCTTGTAATATTCTGTTTTGGCGCTGGTTTCCTTCCAGCTCACTTTATCGCCCTCCTTGACCAGGCAGGAAGGGATATCGGTCTTGTGCCCGTTCAGGGTAATATGCCCGTGCTGGACCAGCTGGCGGGCCTGGGCGCGGGAATCAGCAAAACCCAGTCTGTACACTACATTATCCAGCCGCCTCTCCAGAAGCACCAGCAGGTTGTCACCGGTTATGCCATCCTGTTTCTCGGCCCGCGCAAAGGTCCCTCTGAACTGCCTTTCCAGGACTCCGTAGGTATATCGGACCCTCTGTTTCTGTGTCAGCTGGATACCGCGGTCGGAAACCCGGCGGCGGCGCCGGCTAAAGGGGACCTTACGCCGGTCAATGGCGCATTTGGGGGTAAGGCACCGGCTGCCCTTGAGAAATAATTTACCGCCGCAACGGCGGCATAACTTGCACTTCGCATCTATATATCTAGCCATCTATACCCGCCTCTTCTTGGGAGGACGGCAACCGCCGTGAGGTATGGGGCTCATATCAGTAATGCTGGTGATATAGAGTCCCGAGCTCTGGAGAGAACGAATAGCCGCCTCCCGCCCGCTGCCCGGACCTTTCACATAAACCCCTACCTGGCGCAAACCGTGCTCCATAGCTTTCCTGGCCGCATCGTGAGCCGCCAGCTGAGCAGCATACGGCGTGCCCTTGCGCGAGCCCTTAAACCCGGCTGTCCCGGAACTACCCCAGGCGATAACATTCCCCGTGGGGTCAGTCAGTGTCACGATTGTGTTATTAAAAGTGGAAAGAATATTGGCTCTTCCGCTGGGAATTGACTTCCGTTCTCTTTTTCTTACCTTGGTTCGTTTCCTCTGTGGCATAATTTACTCCTGAATCAATTATTTCTTGGTTACGCCGCGCCTCTTGCCCCGGCCGGCCACTGTCTGTTTGGAGCCGCGCCTGGTCCGGGCATTAGTGCGGGTTCTCTGTCCTCTGACCGGCAGGTTATGACGGTGCCTCAGGCCCCGGTAGCTGCCAATCTCCATCAAGCGCTTGATATTTTGATTAATTTCTTTTCTGAGGTCACCCTCGACCATATATTCCTTATCGATAATCTCGCGGAGACGGTTTACTTCTTCTTCGGTAAGGTCGTCCGATTTCACCACCGCCTGGACACCGGCCCGGGCCAGAATCTTATGGCTGGTCGTCGTCCCGATACCGTAAATACTCTGTAAGGCTACCCATATTTGTTTGTCTTTGGGAATATCTATCCCGGCTATTCTAGCCATCTTTTTCTCTCCTTAGACAGGCAGGCCGTTAACCCTGCCTCTGTTTATGCTTGGGGTTGGAACAGATAACCCTGACCACCCCGTGGCGTTTTATCACTTTGCACTTTTCACATCTGACTTTTACAGAAGCCCTAACTTTCATAATTACCTCTTTTTACCGCCCCGGTTCATTACTTGAACCGGTAAGTAATCCTGCCCCGGCTCAGGTCATAAGGTGAAAGCTCCACCAGCACCCTGTCTCCGGGTAATATTCTGATGTAATGTAGTCTTATCTTGCCAGAGATATGAGCCAGCACCTTGTGTCCGTTGGACAACTCAACACGAAACATCGCATTGGGCAAGGGCTCTGCGACCACTCCTTCAACTTCAATTGTCTCCTTCTTGGGCATAAATTCCTCTTTTACAGTGCGGTAAGTATCTCTAGTTCATTATCACGGATAGCCACGGTGTGTTCGAAGTGGGCGGACAAACTTCCGTCCTGGGTAAACACCGTCCAATGGTTGTCATCAACCCTGGTGCGCCAGTCACCGATATTCACCATCGGCTCGATAGCCAGGGTCATACCTTTCTTCAGTACCGGACCCTGTCCCGGCTCACCATAGTTAAGCACCTGGGGCTCCTCATGCATATCCCGGCCGATACCGTGCCCGGTATATTCCCTGACCACGGAATAACCTCTCGTTTCAACATACTGCTGGACGGCCGCGGAGATATCAGTCAGCCTCATCCCGGCCCCGCCGGCGGCAATGCCGGCCTCAAGGGCGCCCCGGGTAGCCTCTATCAGCTTCTTCGCTTCCGGGCTGATGCTGCCAACGCCTAATGTAACCGCGGCATCACCCTGAAACCCCTTAAATATAGCCCCGAAGTCAATCGAGACGATATCACCATCATTCAGGACCCGGTCTCCCGGAATCCCGTGGACAATCTCGTCATTAACGGAGACACACAGATTAGCCGGAAAGCCCCGGTACCCCTTGAAAGAGGGCTTGGCTCCCAGTTTTTCCACTTCTCTACCCGCAATAATATCCAGTTCTTTTGTTTTCATACCCGGTTTCACCTGTAACATTAACACCTCAAGCACGGCTGCAACAATCCTGCCGGCCTGCCTCATGGTGGTTATCTCTCCGTCTGACTTAATGATTATACTCATCACTCCCTGGCTATACAACCGCCCGGCCAAGAGACCCTACTATCCTCTGCTTCACTTTCTCCACATTACCCTCTCCGTCTATCTCAACCAGTTTACCCGCCCGGGTATAGTAATCGATCAGCGGGGCTGTCTCGTTAAAGTAAACTCCCAGTCTCTTTTTTATCGCTTCCCCGTTGTCGTCGGCCCGCTGGTAAAGCTCGCCGCTGCACCGGTCGCATTTGCCCGGCACCGCCGGTGGTGAATTCACTTCATGATAGGGGGCCTGGCACTGACGGCATATCCACCTTCCGCTAAGCCTTTTAAGAAGTTCTTCTTCTGCCACTCTGATATATATAACCTTGTCTATTGATTTATTCTGTTCAGCCAGGGCCTCGTCCAGGGCCTTGGCCTGCTTCAGATTCCTGGGAAAACCGTCAAAAATAACCCCCCCGGCACAATCAGAAGCCTCAAGGCGTTCCTGGACCATCCGGATGGTCAGATCATCAGGAACGAGCACTCCCTTCTCCATATAGGCCTTGGCCTCCAGACCCAGCCCGGTCCCCTGCTCCAGACCCGCCCGGAACAGGTCTCCGGTGGCGATATGGGCCAGGCCCATCTCCCCGGCCACTTCAGAGGCCTGTGTTCCCTTGCCGGCTCCCGGCGCACCCAGAAATATGATATACAATTCTTTTCTACTCCTGCTTAAACCGCGAAACCCCTTATTTCCCACGGGGTTTTGTTTATTTTATGAATCCCTCATAACGCCGCATTACCAGTTGGGCTTCCATCTGCTTCATAGTATCCAGCACCACGCCAACCACGATTAACAGGCCCAGGCTGGATAGTTGTATCACCTGGACATCGGTAATCTCTCTGGAAAGGAAGGGTATGACGGCCACCAGGCCCAGGAAAAGAGCTCCCGCCCAGGTTATCCGGAGAATTACCCCGCTAAAAAAGTCACTCGTCTGTTTGCCGGGTCTTATGCCGGGGACAAATCCCCCCTGCCGTTTCAAAGTGCCGGCCAAATCCTGCTGCTGGAACATCACCATGGTATAAAAGAAGGCAAAGGCAATCGTGAGCAGGAAATAGAACCCCCAGTATAATAAGCCCAGCGGCATAGCGGCCCCGGGATTAAACACATCCCTGATGGTGTTGGCAAAATTAGGGGCGCTCTCCGGCCCGGCAAAATAGCTGGCCAGTACTCCCGGGAAAAGAGTCAGGGACATAGCAAAAATAAGGGGTATCATCCCGGCCGTGTTTACCCGCAGCGGGATGTGAGTAGCCCCGGACTGCTTGTACATCCGGTCGCCCCGGTAAACGGTGCGGGCGTACTGCACCGGAATACGACGGTGCGCCTCGGTAAATATTACGATCAGCACCACCGTAGCCAGGGCAATGAAAAGATATACGATCAGGCCCATAAACTGTCCCTGCTGCCCGACCAGCACCCCGCTGCCGATTAACTGCCAGTAGCCGGCTACGATACCGCCGAAGATAATAATAGATATGCCGTTGCCTATGCCGTGTTCGGTAATAAGTTCACCTATCCAGACCAGAAATATGGTGCCGGCTATCAACGATAAAATCATGGCCACTGTCGGCAACAAGTCGGCGCTGGCCACGGCCCCCTGCCGTTGCAGCAGCACCAGCTGCCCGTAACCGGCCAGGCCGGCCATAGGCACCGTTGCCCAGTGGGTAATCCGGTTTATTTTATTCCTGCCCGCTTCACCCTCCTGGGCAAGATTCTGCAGGTAAGGTATCACCGGTGTCATCAGTGTCATAATAATTGAAGCCGTAATATAGGGGTAAACGCCCATTGCCACAATGCTGAAGTTCCTCATCGCCCCGCCGCTGAACATATCCAGCATCCCCAGCAGGGCATTCTGTTCGAAAAGTGACGAGAGCACTTCCGGGTTTACCCCGGGCAGGGGAACATGGGCGACGAAACGGAATATCACCAGCATGGCGAAAGTAAAGAGAATCTTATTCCTTAAGTCAGGTAGACGAAAGGCGTCAAACATTGCCTGGATAAGTCTGGGTCTAGTCTGTCGTTGACGCATACTCCACCTTTTCCACGCTACCTCCCGCCGATTCTATCTTGGCTTTGGCAGCCGCAGAGAACTTGTGCGCCTTTACAGAAAGGGCATTCTTAATTTCACCCTCTCCCAGAACCTTAACCGGGAATTTAAGTGATTTTACCAGTCCGGCCGCTACCAGAGTTTCGGGGGTTACTTCGCTCCCCGCCTCAAGATCATTGAGCTCGTCCAGGTTAACCACGCTGTACTCAACTCTGAATATATTGGTGAAGCCTCGCTTCCGGGGCAGTCGTTTAATCAGAGGCAGTTGCCCGCCCTCAAAACCAGGCCTCATCTTAAAGCCGGCCCGGGATTTCTGTCCGTTACAGCCCCGGCCTGAGTAGGTACCATGACCGCTGCCATTACCGCGCCCCACCCGTTTCCTGTTTTTCCTGGAGCCGGGAGTTAAAGTTAATTGGTCAAGCCTCATCAGTATTCTCCTCTACCTTGACCAGGTGTCTGACTTTATTTAGCATTCCTCTAATCGAGCTGGAATCTTCATGGGTTATCTGTTGATTCAGTCTTTTAAAACCGAGGGCTTCCAGGGTCCTTCTCTGGTCCCGATTGTAACCGATGCCGCTTTTCACCCAGGTAACATTCAGTTTAGTCATTTAATTCTTCCGCCTCCTCAATCACGGCGGCAACTTCCTCTGGAGGAGCTTCTTCTATAGCGATTCCCCTGCGCAGGGCAACTTCCCTCTTCGGGTCTTTCAGCGCGCTGAGGGCAACTATAGTCGCCTTGGCCACATTAATACGGTTGGCGCTGCCCAACGATTTGGTCAGGATATCCTTGATACCGACCGCCTCCAGTACAGCCCGGATGCTGCTCCCGGCAATAATACCCGTACCTGGGGAGGCCGGTTTCAGCATTACTTTGGCGGCCCCGTATTTAACGGTTGTCTTATAAGGGATGGTCGTCCCGGTCATATTCACCCTTATCAGGTTCCTCCGGGCGTTGGCATTGGCTTTGTTTATCGCCAGAGGCACTTCGTTAGCCTTCCCCAGGCCGATGCCCACATGGCCCTGGCCATCTCCGGTAACAACCAGGGCGCTGAAACTGAGGCGCTTGCCCCCTCTCATCACCTTGGCCACCCGGTTAATATTTATCAGCTTGTCGTTCAGGACAAGTTCCGTGGGATCAATTGTGTTTATACGCTTCTGCATGTTCTACACGGACTCCCTTAAAATTTCAGGCCTTCTTTGCGGGCTGCCTCGGCCAGGGCTTTAACCCGGCCGTGATACCTGTTCCCGCCACGGTCAAATGCCACCTGCTTTATTCCCTGTCCCAGGGCCCGTTTGGCCACCAGGGAACCGACCAACTCGGACCGGCCCGTCTTATTTTTACCGTTCAGCCCATCTCTAATCTCGGCATCAAGGGTTGACGCCGAGACCAGGGTGTGCATCCGGGTGTCATCAATCACCTGGGCATAAATATGGTTCAGACTGCGGAAAACGGCCAGACGGGGAGTGGCGGCATTACCTGATACCTTGGCCCTGACCCGCTTGTGTCTTCGGAGACGGCCTATTCTTCGGCTATTTTTCATCTCTTTTTACCTGCCTATAGCCTTTCCGGCTTTGCCCGCCTTGAGACGGACCACCTCTCCGGAATACCTGATTCCCTTCCCTTTATAAACATCCGGCGGGCGCACCTTTCTGATTCTGGCTGCCATTTCACCGACAAATTCTTTATTAATCCCGGTTACCTTGATTCTGTTATCTCCCTCAACCTCAAGGAATGTTCCCGGAATGGGGTCAACTTCTACCAGGTGGGAGAAACCGATACGCAGTACCACCTTGTCCCCCTTTTTTTCAGCCCGGTAGCCGACGCCCACGATTTCAAGCACCTTTTCATAGCCGCTGGTAACTCCCGCCACCATATTAGCTATCAGAGTGCGGGTCAACCCGTGCATCGAGCGGTGTTCCCTGCTGTCGCTGGGTCTGGAGACGGTCAGGACTCCATCACTCAGAGTGATAGACATATCAGTATTTATCGAACGGCTGAGTTCACCCTTGGGTACGGTCACGGTGACCCCATCATCTTTTATTTTTATCTCCACGCCCTGCGGCACATCTATCGGCATTTGTCCAATTCTAGACACTGGCTGTACTCCTGGATTTATTTACATTACATAACATAGCAGTTCGCCCCCGATTTTCTGGCGCCAGGCCTGCTGTCCCGTCATCACGCCCTTGGAGGTTGAGAGAATAGCGATACCCATACCACCGACAACGCGGGGAATCTCCTTGCTGCCGACATACACCCTCAGACCGGGCTTGCTTATCCGCTCCAGTCCGTTGATAAACGGCCGGTCTTTGTCCTCATATTTCAGCTTGATTTTGATTGTCCGGGAAGGCTTGCCCGTCTGTATATCGTAATCGCTGATAAATCCTTCATCCTTGAGGATTCTGGCCAGGGCAATCTTCATCTTGGATGCCGGCATATTAACCGAGTCATGCCTGACCATAACCGCGTTCCTTATCCGGGTCAACATATCCGCTATTGGATCTGATACTGTCACTGTTTCTCCTTTAACCTGATTATAATCACCGCCGTTCTCTCTGACCGGCTAAATCTCATCCATCCGGTTACCAGCTTGATTTTCTCACTCCGGGAATCTGCCCGGCGAGGGCCAGTTTACGGAAGCAAATGCGGCACAACGCGAATTTTCTGATGTAGGCCCGGGGCCGGCCACACACGTGGCACCGGTTATGCTGTTGTACTTTATATTTGGCCGGTCTTGCCCATTTGGCTATTTCAGATTTTTTTGCCATTATCTCTCCTGTCAGTCTGTTTCAAAAGGCATGCCCAGTAATTTTAACAGGTTCCTGCCTTCTTCATCAGTCTCGGCGGTAGTCACGATTGATAATTCCAGTCCCCTGGCTTTATCTACCTTATCGTAATCAATTTCCGGGAAAACGGTCTGTTCTCTAAAAGCCAGAGTGTAATTACCACGGCCGTCAAAAGAGTCCCTGGACACCCCCTGGAACTCCCTGACCCGGGTTAAAACGGAGTTTACCAGTTTCTCCATAAAGTCATACATCCGCTCTCCCCGCAGGGTCACTTTCAGCCCGATAGGCATCCCGGCCCTCAGTCTGAATGCGGCGATCGACTTCTTGGCCCGGGTGGTTATGGGGTGTTGCCCGGATATGCTGGCCAGGTCGCTCTCGGCTGATTCCAGGGCCTTGGCATTTGAAATGGCCTCTCCCACGCCGATATTAAGCACCATTTTCTCCAGCCGGGGCACCTGCATTACATTCTTGTACCCCCCCATCTCCATCAGGGCGGGGATAACCTCTTTATTGTACTTTTCCTTTAGAGAGGACATCTAGTCAATCACCTCTTTACACCGCTGGCAAACCCGGACCTTTTTACCGCCTTCCAGACGGCGGAAGCCGATACGGGTGGCCTTGTTACATTTACCACAGACCAGTAAAACATTGGAGACACTAACCGGTTCTTCCCGTTCTATAATTCCTGCCTGCCTTACCTGTCCGGAAGCCCTGGTATGTTTTTTAATAAAATTGACACCCTCTATCAGTAATTTCTCATGCTTGGGATAGGCATGACGCACCTTGCCTGTCTTGCCTTTATCCTTACCGGCGATTACCAGTATTTCATCGTTTTTTCTAATCTTCATCTTCTTCTCTTATAAAACCTCGGGCGCCAGCGATATTATCTTGGTAAAATTTTTCTCTCTCATTTCCCTGGCTACCGGGCCGAATATCCGCGTGCCCATGGGGTTATTCTTATCAGTAAGAATCACGGCCGCATTTTCATCAAACCGGATAGAGGAGCCATCCGGGCGCCGGTAAGACTGAGCGGTGCGGACGATCACCGCCCTGACCACCTCTCCCTTCTTTACCGATCCCCCGGGGATGGCCCGTTTCACCGAGGCCACGATAACATCTCCCACCCGGGCGTATTTCTTGCCGGTGCCGCCTAATATGCCGATACACATTATCTGCCTGGCCCCGGTGTTGTCAGCTACTTTAAGTCTGGTATTTGTCTGAATCATTTTTCTTTATCCTGATTATGGTCTAGTTTATGTCCTGGGGCTGAATCTCCGCAATATCTTCATGGGTAAGAATCTCACCAACCCGCCATCGTTTCTCCCTGGACAGGGGACGGGTCTCGATAATCCTGACGGTATCGCCTTCCCTGCACTCATTCTTTTCATCATGAGCCTTGTACTTAACCTCGCCCCTGATGGTTTTCCGGTAGAGCGGATGACGCTTGGTGGTTTTAACCACCACAACCACAGTCTTGTCCATTTTACTGCTGCTTACGCGGCCTACCTTGCTTTTTAGTTTTGTTTCCATATTTTTTACCGGCTGGTTCCTACCTTATGCCCAGCTCTCTCTCCCTCAAAATAGTCAGTAGACGGGCAATATTCCTTTTAACCGTCCGGATTTCCCGATGGTTTACCAGCTGTCTGGTAGCGGCCTGAAAGCGAAGGTCAAAAAGCTGCCGGCGGGCTGATTCCATCTGTTTGGACAGGTCTTCAGAACTAAGTTCCCTGATTTCTTCCGCTTTCATCAGGCTTTCGCTCCCGCCGTATTTTCAGCTCCAGCCGCAACGCTGGCTTCCTTGATTACGAACCTGGTCTGTATAGGGAGCTTGTGAGAGGCAAGACGCATTGCTTCCTTGGCCACATCCTCAGCGACTCCCGTCATCTCAAATAAAATCCGGCCCGGTTTAACCACGGCTACCCAGTGGTCAGGAGCTCCCTTGCCCGAACCCATACGGGTTTCCGCCGCCTTTTTAGTGACCGGCTTGTCCGGGTATACCCGTATCCAGATATTACCTCCCCGGCGAACATGGCGGGTGATGGCACGGCGGGCTGCTTCAATCTGCCGGGCCGTAAGCCAGGCCGACGTAAGTGCCTGCAATCCATACTCACCAAAATTAATGGTGTTACCCGAACTGGCTTTGCCGCGCCGGCGTCCCTTTTGTACTTTACGGAATTTCACCCGCTTAGGTTGTAACATTAATCATTCCCCGCTTCAGTGGATTTCTTTTTCTTGGCAGTCGGGGCTTTTTCGGCCTTTGGTTTTTTAGCGGCCGCTGTTTTAGCGGCTGGTTTTTTAGTTGTCTTTGCCGCGGGTTCTTTGGCGGCGGCCGCCTTGGTCGTCGGTTTCTTTCTTACCGTTTTTGGTTTTACCTCGGCCTCCTCAGCGGGAGCCGTCTCAACGCTTACTTCAGCGGCCGGCACCGCCGCCGCTTTTTTAGTTTTCTTCGCCGCGGGTTCTTTAGTGGCAGCCGCCTTGGTCGTCCGTTTCTTCCTTACCGCTTTTGGCTTCACTTCGGCTGCCGCTTCTGCTACCTCTGCAACAGGGGCCGCTTCGGCAACAGCTTCCGCCGGGGCTTCTTCAGCCTTCTCTACGGCAGGGGTTGCCTCCGCCACCAGCTCTTCCACGGCTTCCTCGACAGGCGCTACTTCAGCTACCGGTTCTGCCGGAGCTTCCTCCGCCACTTCCACCGGCGCAGCTTCGGCCACCGTTTCTGCCGGGGTTTCTTCCGCTTTTTCTACGGCGGGTGTCTTAGCAGCCGCCTCAACCGGCGGTTCCATAACTATCTCTTCGTCTTCTTTTTGCTTAGGTTCAGGCAGAATATCTCCCTTATATATCCAGACCTTAACTCCAATCCGGCCCATAGCGGTACGCGCTTCAATAAATCCGTAGTCAATATCAGCCCGCAGGGTATGCAGGGGCACCTGGCCCTCGTGCATGGTCAGCCGGCGGGCAATTTCAGCTCCGCCCAGTCTGCCCGAGCAGCTTACTCTCATTCCCTTGGCGCCGGCCTGTATGGTCCGGAGGGTGGTCTGTTTCATCGCCCGACGGTAGGCAACACGTCTTTCAATCTGCTCGGCTATTGACTTAGCCACCAGGTAGGCATCCAGCTCGGGACGCTGCACTTCCTGGATATTGAGCTGCACCCGTTTTCCAATCAGTTTCTCCAGGTAAGTCCTGGTTTCATCAACCCGCTGTCCGCCGCGGCCGATAACAATACCGGGCCGGGCAGTATGGATGGTTATGGACACCTTATTTGCCTGGCGTTCAATCTCAACCAGCGAGACCCCGGCTTCGGCATACCTGGAACTAATTCCATCCCGGAGTTTCAGGTCTTCCTGGAGGAATTCTGCATAATGTTTATCGGCGTACCATTTGGCCTGCCAGTCCCGTATTATGCCAATCCTGAACCCCATTGGGTGAACCTTACGTCCCATTAACTTTCCTCCGAAACTATAACTGTAATATGACTGGAACGCTTCAGGATTGTATTGGAGCGTCCTCTTGCCCGGGCGCGGAATCTCTTCAAAGTCCGTGCCTCATCGGCGACAATATTAACCACTCTCAAATCCGAGACATCAAGTTGATAAACGCTTTCCGCGTTAGCCGCGGCTGATTTTATCACCTTGGCTATAATACCGGCCGATGGCGAGGGGGTAAACTTCAGAATATTCAGTGCTTCCTCCACTTTTTTACCCCGCACCATATCCACCAGCAGGCGCGCCTTTCGGGGCGGCACTCCGGTATCTTTAGCTACTGCTTTTACTTCCATAATTTTTATCCCAAAACCTTTATCTTCTTACCTGGCTGGTTCTTTCTGAGCGGGATATGTGCCCCCTGAATGTGCGTGTCGAGGCAAACTCGCCCAGTTTATGTCCTACCATATTTTCAGTAATGAATATCGGCACGTGGCGCCGGCCATCGTGAACCCCGATAGTAAGCCCGACCATCTCCGGCACAATAGTTGACCAGCGCGCCCAGGTTTTTATTACCGCTTTCTCTCCGGAACGGACCAGGGCATCCACTTTCTTCATCAGCTTGGTATCAAGGGCCGGGCCCTTTTTAATTGACCTAGACATTATTACTTACTCCCCCGACGCTTAACAATCATTTTATCCGAGGCCTTGGGCTTACGTGTCCTGTAACCCAGGGCCGGTTTCCCCCAGGGCGTCTTGGGTCCGGGCATGCCTATCGGACTCCTGCCTTCCCCACCCCCGTGGGGATGGTCATTCGGATTCATCGCCGAACCTCTGACCGTGGGTCTCCACCCCAGCCAGCGTTTACGGCCGGCCTTTCCCAGTTTGATACCCTGGTGGTCCACATTACCTACCTGCCCTATGGTGGCTATACAGATACTGTTTATCCGCCTTACTTCACCGGAGGGCAGCCTGATAAGAGCGTATTTTCCTTCCAGGGCCTGGAGCTGGGCGGCTATTCCGGCGCTACGCACCAATTGACCGCCTCTTCCCGGCTGCATCTCTATATTGTGTATCATCGTCCCGCTGGGAATCTGGCTCATGGGCAGAGCATTACCCGGTTTTATATCAGCGTCTTCACCGGATTTAATCACATCACCCACATCCAGTCCCACCGGGGCCAGGATGTAGCGCTTGTCACCATCGGCATAGAAAATAAGGGCGATGCGGGCCGAGCGGTTCGGGTCATATTCAATCGCTTTTACAGTACCCGGAACGCCAATCTTGTTCCGCTTAAAATCAATAACGCGGTAATTACGCTTGGCGCCCCCACCCCGGTGACGGACCGTTATTCTGCCCTGGCTATTGCGCCCGGCCCTCTTTTTAAGGGGCCTGGTCAGGGATTTTTCCGGCCTGCTTTTGGTTATTTCTTCAAAAGTCGGCCCGGTTGCTCCCCGCCTGCCCGGTGAGGTAGGACGAAATATTTTTACTGCCATTCTTTGTTATAATCTCCCTTAATTATAGGGGAAGAGTGTTTCTTAAAAGGGCTCCGCCCCTTTAAACTCCCCCTGTTTATTAAGCCCCCTCGAAGAATTCTATCGAATCGCCCGGCTTGAGGGTAACAATCGCCTTTTTCCAGGGATGGGCGGGCAGTACCCGCCGGCCGAACCTTCGACTTTTACCGGGCATCAATATCACATTCACGGCTGTTACTTCAACATCAAACGCCTTCTCCACCGCCTGCTTGATCTGCGGCTTGGCGGCCGATTTAGCCACCTCAAAGGCATACTTACCTTCCGCCTGGAGGAGGGTGGATTTTTCAGTTATCAGGGGACGCCGCAGCACTTCATACAGATCCATCGCTTCCTCCTTTGTTCAGTCTCTCTCCCCATATCTTTTCCGCTTTCCGTACCGCGTCAACGGTCATCAGCAGTCTTCTCTTGGAAAGAATATCAACAACGTTAAGTAAATCAGCCGGCAGCGTTTTTATGCCCGCCAGGTTCCGGGCTGATTTAACCACATTTTCCTCTGCTTCCGAGGTTACGATAAGAGCGGAAGAGCTGATTC
>JAZFUC010000081.1:0-7287 GCA_036446995.1 Dehalococcoidales bacterium
AAGAACAAGTTTTGACGTAAGGATGGTTATTTTCAGATCTCCCCTTTTCCTTATTTAAGGAGAAGGAGACAAAGGGGGAGAGGATTAAATTGTCATGAAGAGGGGGATTTGGGGGGTGAGGTTAGCCGGATCTAAATATAAACTCACTGTAATGACCGGGCAAATAAGATAACGCGACCAGCACCGGGTAATAATGCTGCTGGAGTGGTGTTATGTTAGTCTCCAGTCTTTATAGCCCTGTTGAATAATGGATAAATAGTCGGCGGAAGGTTTGGCATCTTCCGCCTGGCCGGCCTTGATATAGGTTATAACTTCCCGGGGCTCGCCATCTTCATCAAACACATTAACTTTGAGACGGTCGTAGCCCGCCTCGTGAAGGTCGAGTTTTTTCATCTCCTGTTCGGAAACATCGTAAACCGCTCCCAGCACCTTTTGTCCCTGGTTCAGCCTGATGTTGGCCGTCCCCCCTCTACGTACCCGGGACCAGCCGGAAAATACCAGCTGGTAGTTGGGCAGGGTGGCCTTAAAGAGCGGCTTGCTGCCCGGGCAGCGCGCCCTCATCTGTTTCCGGTTTAGATTGGAGGCATAGGCAAAATAGTACATTGCTCTACCGTTTATTCTTCCATGATGAAGCGGGCCAGTTTCTGGCGGTGGAAGGTTGGCTCGCCTAAATAGTTGTACAGCCGGCGTGACTCCCTGGTGTGGAAGCTGACCGGGTGTTCCCGGGAGTAGCTGATGCCGCTGAAAACCCTCAGGGCCAGGGTGCAGACATCCCAGTAGGCCTGGCTGGAGATGGCCTTGGCCAGATGGATGCTTTCCTTGGCCGGTCGGCCTGTATCCAGCTTCCAGAGGCACTCATAGGTAGCCCAGCGGGCGGCATCCAGGTGGTCAATCATCTCTATAATCAGGTCCTGGACCCTCTGAAAACGGCCGATTGGCTGGCCGAACTGGATTCTGATACGGCTGTACTCAAGGGACATCTCTAACAGGGCCTGGCAGGCCCCCACCTTGTAGGCGCATAGGACGGGGATTGACCGGTCGATTGCCCGTTGCAGGGCCGGCCACCCCCCACCGGGCTCTCCCAGCAGGGCGGAATCCGGTACTTTTACCGAATCCAGTTTTACTTCAAAGGTCTGGCCGGACATAAAACCGGGCAGGCCCCGCACTGATATGCCCTCAGATTGGGCGTCCACCAGGAAAAGGGAAATCCCTTCCTGACCGCCGGCTTCCGGGCCGGTGCGGGCGGCGACTATAAAATGGGTGGCCGCCCCGGCCTCCAGTGTAAACAGTTTTATCCCGTTAAGTATGAAGTGGCCGTTTTTATCAGCGGCCCGGGTCTGAATGGCGGCCGGTTCCCAGCTGTAAGCAGGTTCGGTCAGGGCCAAAGAAAGTATGGTTTTACCCTCCACAACCTGGGGCAGAACGGCCTGCTTCTGGTCCTGGCTGCCGGCTTCCAGCAGGATTGAACTGCCCAGTATGCCGGAGGAGAAATAGGGTCCGGGCAGGGGCGCCGAGCCCAGAACCTCGAATAATACCCCGGCGCTGGTCAGCGGGTTCTCCGCGCCGCCGTACTGCTCGGGAATAATAATCCCCAGCCAGCCCATATCTACCGCTTTTTGCCAGAGTTCTTCCGTGTAACCGGTGTCTGTCTCCAGCAGTTCCCTCACTATCTGATTGGGAGCGTCCCGCCTGATAAAGTCAAGAGCTACCTTCCTCAGCATCTCTTCACTTTCATTCAGTTTCAGGTCCAGTGCCATTTCTTACCTCTTCTAATAATAAAGCCCGCCTGTCTCACCTGACGGGATATATTTAGCGTCCTATAGCCAGGGCCCGGGACAGGACAATCTTGAGCACTTCCGGGGTGCCGGTGGGCGCCAGGCATAAGGCGCCCCGCTGGCCGACCTCAAAAAGGCCCTCCTCGGAGGCCCACTCTTCATCGCTGGTCATTGTGTAGGGACCGAGCACTTTGGCCATCGCGGCAATAAGCCTGATGGAGGCCATCTTTGAAAAAAGCTGGGAGTGTACCCCGCCGTAGCGGCCCCCCTGGCCGCCGGCATTTCTCAGGGAGAAAAACCGCTCCTTTTGAGCGTCGATGTAGATATCGATAATGCTCTCGAGCAGAGGGGGATTTTCCCTGATGCGGGCCGCGATATCCGGATTGTTTTTACACTGGTCGAGGAATCTGCGGACGATAAAACTCGGCTGGGTGTCGTTGAACAGGGCGGCCGTCATTCTTCTGTTGCCGGTCTCGTCATCATCGCCCCCGCCGTGCTCTACTTCAAGGGTGGCGGTGGCCGCTTTCCAGCCGTCCCTGTCCCCGCCTATCAGGTAACGCTGGTGAATCTTTACATCATCAAAGAAGACCTGGTATTTTACCCCGTCGGCGCTCCCGGCAGTGGGGCCGGAGACACCCCCGAAGGGGCTGGGGACGAACAGGTCAAGAGGGGTAATGGTAATACCGGGCAGATCACCCGGGGCCATGAACATGGCCAGGTTTTCATGCCTGGGGGCATTAAGGTCGCTCCTGGTCAGCAATAGCATCCGGTCAGGCGGGGGGTAGAGTCCGCCGACAAATATTTTGCCTCCGTTGATTATAAAGTAGTCGTCCTCCCTGACGGCCTGGATAGCGTTGGTCTGCTGGTTGGCCTCGTCGGAGCCGGCTTCCGGCTCTGTAAAGAGTTCCCAGGTGGCGGCCCCGTCCCTGAATATGGGGGGCAGGTGGAGCAGCTTCTGCTCTTCGGTGGCGCAGGCCATTATGGCCGCGGCTCCCAGGTGGCCGCCGGGGGAATGGTAGGGGGGCAGGGATACTTTTCTCTTTGAGGCTTCCTGCCTGATGATGGCAGTGTGGGCGGCATCCAGACCGCCCCCGCCGTATTTTACGGGAAACCCGGGAAAAAGCCAGCCCTTTTGACCGACCTTACGGCCCAGTTCTTTGCGCATCTTAAATTGCTCGGGGGTCATGTTAACGGGGTCGCGGGGGAAAACCATATCGGCCGGGATGTTGGCGTCAAGCCACTCCCCTACTTCCCGGGCGAAGGCTTTTTGCTCTTCTGTATACTCTGTCGGGGAAAAATCCATATGTTTTGACCTTTCCACACTCTTGAATGATGGGAAGTTCATTATATCGCATCCACGGATAAACGACAACGACCCTGTTCTGGAACGGGGCCGCATCCCGTGCTATAATTGCAAAAAATTCAATCCGGAGGTAAAAAGTGAAGATTTTAGGCCTTTCATGCAGTCCCCGCAAGGCGGGCAACACGGATACTTTAATTACCGAAGCGCTGGCGGGTGTGACAAGTGAGGGAGTGGAGACGGAATTTTTCAGCGTGGCCGGTAAGGACATAAAGCCCTGCGATGGCTGCGGCGCCTGCCGGAAAACGGGGGTATGCAATATCAAGGACGATATGCAGACCCTTTACGAAAGGCTGCTGGAGGCGGACGGGATAATTTACGGCACCCCGGTCTATTTTCACGGTATGTCAGCCCAGGCCAAGGCCATAGTAGACCGCACCCTGGCCCTGCGCTACCCCACCATCCAGCTTTCCGGTAAAGTGGGCGGGGTGATTGCCACCGCCGGCCGGCTGGGTATTATCGACGTCCTGAAGAGCTTTTACTTCTATTTTGCCTTCAACCATATGATTCCGGCTGATTACGTGATTTCACACGTGGCCGGGAAAGCGGTCAAGGAAGACGAACTGACTCTGAAGACGGCTTATGAACTGGGCAGGGAAATGGCCCAGATGGTCAAACAGAAGTTTGAATTTCCTCCTGAATTCGCTCGCGGCCTGACCCCCTATGTGGCTGAGAAGTATAACCTGTAAGAACGACGGGCAGTCTTACAACTACTCCCGGTGAAAGAGTATTTTCTCCACTTCTTTTAACCGCTCCAGGCCTTTCATTTCGTAAGGGAACAAGGGCGGTTCGGCAATTTCCATCTCCGAGTACCGGCCATGGATGAGTTCCAGGTATTTCTTCTGGTTTTTAGGTTAAAAAGTAGGATGTTATTGTGACCATTCATTTGAGGGGGCTACGCCCCCTTCTCTAAAATGTTTCCTGCTTCCCTTTTCAAAGGATTATCTGGACTCGCAATGACGGGCAGAGCAGGTAGTTTGAAGGGGCTATGCCCCTTTAAAAACCCTTCCCCTTCTTCTTGTTAAGGAGAGGGGGATTAGGGGGGTGAGGTTAACCAGATATGAATATTAACTCCCTGTAACAAGCGTGTAATCAACCAAAAGCTAACAGAAACATTTGCCCTATCGGGGTGATGAGAGTAAACTACGGGGCACGAAGGTGAGAGCCGGACGGGAAAGTCAGGAGCGTTCGCGGCAGGCTTTTTCCTGCTCTTTTTCTTTTACCTTTAACCGTTTATCAAATTTCCTTGATTGAGCTGACCAGGAAAGTGCGGGAACCGACGATTGAGTAGTGATGGCGATAATTACCAAAATGACGGACTGAGACCGGGCCGAAGCGGCCTGCGCAGGTTATTCCCGAGCAAACTAAGAACCTTTAATTCTCTGAAGAACCCGGTTTTCCGCCTTTATTACGCCGGCTGTCTGGGCCAGCGCGCCTCAATGAACATGCAGCTGATGGCCCGTTCCCTGCTCGTCTGGCGTCTGACCGGTTCGGCGGCTATCCTGGGGTTGATGCAGCTTTTCAATGCCCTGCCGATACTGTTCCTGTCACTCTTCGGCGGGCTTATTGCCGACCGCTTTCAAAAGAAATATGTCCTGCTGACCGGCCTGGTATTTTCAGGCATTATTTCCCTGGCTGTCGCCCTCTCCCTCAGCTTCGGCTACCTCAGCGCCGACCGCGAAGGCTCCTGGTGGATACTGGCCGTCACCTCTGTACTCCAGGGATGCGTCATGGGCCTGATGATCCCATCACGCCAGGCTATCATCCCCGAGATTGTCGACGATGAAGACCTGATGAACGCTGTCTCCCTGGACAGCCTGGGGATGAACACTCTCCGGCTGACGGCTCCGGCTCTGAGCGGTTTTCTCATTGACGCTTATGATTTCTCAGCCGTCTATTACGCGATGACGGCCATGTACACCATGGGGGCTATTTTCATAGCCTTTATGCCCCTGACCGGCCGGATGATGAAACGGGGCGGCCAGGCCCTGTCTGATATTGCGGAAGGATTCAGATATATTAAGAACCATACTACTATCATGTTACTGCTGATTTTTACCCTTTTCGTGGTAATACTTTCCATGCCCTATATGACTCTGATGCCTATTTTTACCGACAGTATCCTCAATGTGGGGGCCTCCGGGATGGGGGTCCTTATCAGTGTATCCGGAGCCGGGGCGATGATCGGGGCCCTGGTGTTCGCTTCCCTGCCCAACAAGAAGCGGGGGCTGATGCTGCTGGTCGGCAGTTTTATCCTGGGTGTTGCCCTGACCGGTTTCTCCTTTTCATCCACCTGGTCCTTGTCCCTGGCCCTGATTGTCTTTGTCGGCCTCGGCCAGACGGCCAGGATGACACTGGGCAATACCCTGATTCAGTACTATGTCGACGATGAGTACCGGGGGCGGGTGCTCAGTATCTATGTCATGGAGTTCGGCCTGACCAGTTTCGGCAGCTTCGGGGCCGCAATGCTGGCCGAGGCGGTAGGGGTGCAGTGGGCGCTGGGCGGGTTCGCAACGACCCTGGCCGTAATCGCTGTTCTGACCCTGATATTCGTTCCCCGGCTGCGCAGACTGGATTAGGCGTTTACGGCGCAATACCCCCTGAGATGGCCCATCTTATTTGCCCTTGGCGAGTTAATGATTGTAAACTAGGGCAGCGGTTTAGAAATTTCCAGACATAGTTCCGCACTCTTTTCTTACTTCCGTTATCCTTATGTAAAGTTAAACAGGCGGGTATTTTTTAGTGGATAGGCGATTAAATCAATACCGGGGCCGTGAGCGAGCCCGTTTCGGTCTCCACACCTTCCGTTCTTTCAAGAACCCGGTTTTCCGAATCTATTTCGGCGGAATGCTGGGCCAGATGCTGTCGATGAATATGCAGATGCTGGCCCGTTCCCTGCTTATCTACACTCTGACCGGTTCGGCGGCTATCCTGGGGGCGATGTCCTTCGCCAATGCCATTCCCATGCTCGCTCTGTCCCTTTTCGGCGGGGTTATTGCAGACAGGGTCCAGAAAAAATACGTGCTGCTTGTCGGGCAAGCGGCCTCAGCCGTGGTCTCGCTGGCTGTTGCCTTGAGCTTGACTACCGGCTACCTGAGCGCCGAAAACCCCGGCTCCTGGTGGGTACTGGTGGCGACTTCCGTGGCCCAGGGCACTATTTTAGGGTTGATGATGCCATCGAGACAAGCCATCGTTCCCGAGATTGTTCGTGATGAAGAGGAATTGATGAACGCCATATCCTTGAGCACAATGGGGATGAATACGCTGCGTCTCTTTGCCCCTGCGGCCACCGGCTTCCTTATCGCTTACGTAGGTTTCGAGGCTGTCTATTATGTTACTACCGGCTCTTATCTTATGGCCGTGATTTTCATCTCGTTCCTGCCCCTGACCAGCCGGATAACCCTCAGCGGAGGCGGGGCCATGGCCGATATCAAGGAAGGGCTGGCCTATCTCCGTAAAAAGGTGGATATATTGCTTGTCCTCGGTTTCGGACTGGTAATGGTGGTGCTCACTATGCCCTATATGCTGTTGATGCCCGTGTTCGCCCTCGATGTTTTGGGGAAAGGCCCTGAGGGAATGGGAATTTTGATGAGTGTCTCCGGGGCCGGGGCCATGGCCGGTTCTCTCGTCCTGGCCTCTCTGCCGAACAAGAAACGGGGTATGATGCTGCTGGGCAGCGGCGTCTTGATGGGTTCGGCCCTGGCTGCCTTCGCCTTTTCAAGCATCTGGCCGCTGTCTCTCGCCCTGGTCGTTTTTGTTGGGCTGGGCCAGTCCGGGCAGATGACCCTGGGTAACACCCTGGTCCAGTATTATGTTGACGACGAGTACCGGGGACGGGTAATGAGCATCTTCTTTATGCAGTTCGGATTGACCAGCTTTGGCGCTTTCGCGGCCGGGTTGCTCTCGGAGGTTGTCGGCATTCAAGTAGCCATCGGTAGTTTCGCCCTCACCCTGGTCGGCCTGTCCATCCTGGCCATCATCTTCCTGCCCCGGATAAGAAACCTGGATTAATCTCTTTTCTTTCTCAGTCACTCACGGGACTTTAGTCTTGAGACCCTCAGCCAATACCAGGCTGACGACTGAGCATAAAATAGAACCCCAGTGCCGATCCAAAAAAAGCGCCCGTAACCAGATTACCGGTGTTTGCGGAAC
>JAZFUC010000082.1:0-5719 GCA_036446995.1 Dehalococcoidales bacterium
TAATGTGGACAGAATTCTTGCTTATTCCAAATGCCGGAGATGCGGCGGATGCTGCATACCTAATCCGCTGAATCCGGGCAACCCGGGAGTGGAAGTGTTTGAAGACGAGCTCAGGCGGATTGGAGACCATCTCCATCAGCCTTACGAGACACTTAAAGAGGAAACTATTGAAGGCAAAACCGTGCCTTATCCCTACGAGATGGACAAGTTATATGTAACCAGGTGGCTGCCCCTGCCCTGTCCTTTTCATGTTAAAGAGGCCAGTGAATGCCGGGCTCATTCGGTCAGGCCCGTCGTCTGTCAGATCCATCCTATAGTTTTCACCGGCGATAATTCATATATGGCCATCAAGGTTAACTGTGATTACGGTAAGGACCTGATTAAAAGGGTCTTTCACGACCTGCGAGCGGAAAACCCGGAGATGGCTTTATATTTATAGTGGCCGCTGAGTCAGCCCGCTATTTCCACCCGGAAAATACAGGCGCCGTCAGCCTGCGGCTCGGGCAGGGCATCTAGCCCAAGCTGTTTTGACCAGGACCGGAAGGACTGGCGGCAGTAGCGGCAGACATCTTCTTTATCCAGGCCCAAACTCCCGGCCACTCCCCACTGGTCACGGCCCCAGCCGCCCAGGCAGCACCCCGGGGGGAAGGTCAATTCAGCCTCTTTATCGGTAATCTTGCCGATGGTATAGGTAACCTGGGGGTACAGAGTGGTGATGGCTTCCGTTTCTTTATCCAGGTATTCCTGGAGGCTGGGATTTTCCTTGCCCATCCACTTCACCGCCCCGGCGGCCCAGAGGTAATCGGCGTATTCTTCCGGTGTGGCTCCTTTTTTCAAGGCAAAACCCAGTCCGGAGAGCTCAAACTTGAGACGGCTCCAGGCGGTGCGCCGCCAGCGCTTGCTAATATCGTCTTGCTCCATTATTGTCAGGCTTCCTCTATGTTCTCCCGAGGATGTCCTTTTCTGCCTCCGGAGTACAGCCAGTAACCGAGGGCCATAATCAGACTGCCGGAGATAAGATTACCCAGCGTCACCCAGAGCAGGTTGTAGAACATTCCTGAAAGACTGACCGTCGCCGGATGCTCGCCCAGCAGTGAAATGGTAAAGAGGGTCATATTGGCCACCGAATGCTCGAAACCGCTGGCGATAAAGGCGTACAGACACCAGAATATCACAATTGCTTTCCCGGCGTCGCTGGTGGCCCTTCCGGACATCCACAGAGCCAGGGTGACCAGCCAGTTACAGAGTATGGCTCGGGCCACGAGCTCAATAATGGGGGCGTTCATCTTGGCGGCCACGACCTGGTTGAGAAACGAAGAAGACTCGGTGACCAGTCCTGCCGCACCGCCCAGGACGAACAGACCCGCCAGGGCCGCCGAGCCGACCAGGTTGCCCAGCCAGACGAAACCCCAGACTGAAATCAGGTTAGCCCCGTTTACCTTTCTCTGTAGCCAGCCCAGCGGCATATACATAGTATGTCCGGTAAATAGCTCTGAACCGGCGAAAACAACCAGAGTGAGGGCGATACCAAAGCTGACCCCCATAACCAGCTTCTGATAGGCGGGGTCGGCAGCCGAACCGACCACAAATATGAGGATGATTCCGAAGCCGACATAGGCTCCGGCCATCATTGAGCCGATAAAAAAACCGAACGGGTTTCGTTTAAGGGCCGCTACTTTAGCGGAGGCCATTTCGGCGAAGTAATCGAGCGTGTCTTTATACATCAGGCTTCCTCAACTGTTTGCCCGGGACGGAGCAGGGTAATCAGCCGGTGGACCAAGCCGATGAAAGCGGCCAGCCAGGCAACCAGGGCAAGATATATAAAATAAGTAGGAATCACGTTCAGAAAGTCCAGGCCAAGGGCTTTAGCCAGTTGAAAGGTGCAAGTGGTGTACATGCCCAAGGGAAAGACCATACCCCAATACAGCGGATTATATCTGATGGAGAGACGTTTATAAAAATGCATCCAGCCACCGAGGATCAGGAGCAGGGGTATCCACCAGGTACCGGCTGCCCAAAAGAAAAGCGTAAATCCCTTAATGAAAGGGAGAAGTTCCTGCAGAAATCCCCACTGGGACGAATTGAGGATAAGAGTCGCTCCGGCCAGGGTGGTGATAGCCACGGCTCCCATATTTATCCAGTAAGGGGGGGCAATCTCCTGGGGAGACATCTTGAAAAATGTAAAGCGGTAGAAAATGAGGGTTATGATGATGATATAAAGCATACCGCCGAGCAGGTACATCGTCAGGGCCAGGAAAAGAACTATTTCTTGTCCGTCGCCAAACCGGGAACTGACCATAGTGCCCAGGACTGCAATCGATTGCGTGGCCACGATGGCAATCAGCCAGGCGCCGCTAAGACCGATTTCCAAAGGCGGTTTTTCGGCCTTCACCGTCATGGCCGTGAAAAATGAGTACATAATTATCGGCCAGAGTACGAGTCCCAGCAACCAGAGAACCAGGGCGATGGAGGTGCTGCCGGTCATGATCACGAGCTGACTGCCCAAAACGCAGGTAGCGGCTACTACCGTAAAAAAACCCGGCCCGCGGCCGTGATTGGACACATCGGCCACTACCTTGGGAAAGTAGCCCACCAGACGGGCCAGCAAAAGAATCCAAAGGATGGAATAAGCGACTATGTTAATCCAGAAAAGAGCCCAGGCAATCGGCGTTAATTCCAGCAGGTAAGCGGCGATGGAGACAATACCGGTGGCCATTACCAGCGCAAAATAGCCGGGGTGGAGGTCACGGATTCCTTCTCTAATAGTGTTGCCCAGTTTCTTCTTCGCCATCTCTCTCATCCTTGTAAAAGTGAATTAACTGACCGGCTGCTTATGAGTATTTCATACCAGGATGTAAGTTCGTGTTTCCGGGCGGCGAGCCGGAGCAGTTATCGCTGCTGGGCTTTGCGGCGTTGCCACATCACTATCTGATACGGCCGCCAGATGTAGGCCAGCGGTACGGAGATCATATGCACCAGTCTGGTGAAGGGGAAGATGGCCAGCAAAACAAAGGCGTTCAGAGCGTGAATCTTTATCAGTAACGGCATAGTGGTCATGTAATCTACCGAAGGGTTGAGTTTAACCAACGACCATATGTAGGGCGTGGCGGTCTGCACATACCAGGCGGAACCCCAGCGATAGAAGATGGCGATGCCAACCCCGGCCACAGTCGAAATGAGAAGGAGAAGAAGGAGCACCAGGTCCATGCGGGTAGTCACCGCACGGACACGCGCGTCCGTGCCCCTCCGCAACAGCAGAAAGGTGAGTCCAACCAGCACCAGCAGTCCCAGGGCCAGACCAAATCCCTCCAGGATGTATAGACGGACCGGGACACCGTTCCATGCCATCACTCCCCTGGGGAAGAAAACGCCTATCAGGTGACCGGTCAGGATAATAATAATACCGTAATGCCAGGGCACGGAGCCCCAGAATAGCCGGCGGTTCTCCAGAAACTGGGAGGAGACAGTTGAATGAGAGAACTGGTTGGTGCGGTATCTCCAAATCACTCCGACAACAGCCGCCACCAGGGCCATATAAGGGAAAATTCCAAAAAGGAAATTATCAATCATCCGGCTAAACCTCCCGTTTTTTCCAAACTCCCGCTCACCGTTTTAAGGAACCGTTTCAAAGAACGGACAGACGCTCCGTAACCGGTTTTGTCTTTCTTGAAATCCCCCTCTATCTTGTCCAGGACAGGCAGGAGACACTCCTGGAGAAGGGGAATAGCGAATTCAGGCTCCTCGGCTACGCTCAGGAAGCGCAGTAACACGGGCAGGTGGTCGGCCAGTTCGCTCCCCCTGGAGAATTCCTGAGCCTGGAAAGCTTCTTCCAGACGCACCAGGAAAGTGCTCCGCTTGGGATTTTCACCAAATAACTGGTAACCGACATAAAGTGTCCTGTCCGGGACTGTATCGAATGTCTTGGTATATACTTCTTCCAGGGTTCCCAGACTCTGGCTGTGGGTATAATCAACGAATGTCCGCATCGGTTTTGCGCTGTCAGGAAAGGAAATCTCCAATTTCTGAAGGCACTCTTCGGCCACCCCGGCTGAAGAACTATCCGGGTAGTCCAGGACATCCGCAAAAAGTCGGTACAGCTGTCTCGTATCTTCGGGAAACATCAGGGACCTCTTCTCGGCGGTGTAGTCTGACCAAAACCGACACTCATCTTGTGGGCATACGGGTCCTGGTCAAGGTCTTCGATGGATTCTTCCCGGTGATAGGGCGGCAGTACGAACCGGTCATCAAAACGGGGCAGGGAAGTCATCCGGGCAATAGCCTCGGCTTCCTCAACTGAACAATCGGCTTCGGTTAAGAAGGCGGCAGCCTGTTTCTCATCGACATTACCCACCGATTTTGACTGCATATAATTCCGCACCGCCCAGAGTTTCCGTAAAGAAGCCTTGATTATTTCCTCGTTCCCGGCCGAGAAAAGGCTGGCCATATATTTAACGGGTACCCGGCTCTGCTCAACGCTTCCGAAGAAATCACCGGTGGAGAGGTCGTAATTACCGTCCTGCATGGAGGCGATTACCGGCAGCATGGGAGGCACATAGAAAAGCATCGGCAGGGTTCGGAATTCGGCGTGCAGTGGCAGAGCCAGTTTCCATTCCTTGACGAACTTGTAACAGGGTGACTTCTGGGCTGCCTTAATCCAGTCATCGCCAATGCCGTTCTTTTTAGCACCGGCTACCACCTCCGGGTCGTTGGGGTCGAGGATGATACTGCGCTGGGCTTCAACCAGTTCCGATTCCGGTGATTTGGCTATTTCCTCAATCCGGTCACCGTCATAAAGGAGGACTCCCAGGTAGCGGATTCTGCCCACGCAAGTGTGGAAACAGGCCGGAGCGTACCCCGTTTCCATACGGGGGTAGCAGAGAATACATTTCTCTGATTTACCTGTGCTCCAGTTGTAATAGGCTTTTTTATAGGGACAGCCGCTGACGCAGAAACGCCAGCCCCGGCATTTTTCCTGGCTTATCAGTACCACCCCGTCTTCGCCGCGTTTGTAAATAGCCCCGCTGGGGCAGACGGCCAGACATCCCGGGTTAAGGCAGTGGTTACAGATGCGGGGCATGTAAAAGAAAACCATCTGTTCCATGCGGAAGATGGCGGCCTGCTCCGCTTCCGTTAACTTTTTGAGATTAATATCATTCCTGGCATATACCGTCGTGCCGCTGAGGTCATCATCCCAATTGGGACCGGCCTCGATATTCATGAAATCGCCGGTGACCTTAGATACAGGCCTGGCCGTGGGGGGCGAATCGGACGGGGGGGCAGTAAAGAGGTGTTGGTAATCGTAAGTCCACGGCTCGTAATAATCATCCATATTAGGCAGGTAGGGATTGTAAAAAATGTTAGTCAGTATCCCCAACCGTCTGCCCAGCCGGGGTTTCAGAGTGTTGCCTTTCAGCTCCCAGCCCCCGCGGTACTGGTCCTGGTCCTCCCAGAGAGAGGGATAGCCGGTACCCGGCTTGGTCTCGACATTATTCCACCACATGTACTCGGTGCCCTCACGGGAAGTCCACAGATTATTGCAGGCTATACTGCAGGTGTGGCAGCCAATGCATTTATCTAAATGAAATACACTAGATACTTGAGCCCGGACATCCATATTTTTATTCTCCTTCTACCAGATCGGTTCCCCTTCCAGCTTCCTCACCAGGATATGGGTGTCCCGGTTGACTCCGGTGGGTCCCCAGTAATTAAAACCATAGGT
>JAZFUC010000083.1:0-3768 GCA_036446995.1 Dehalococcoidales bacterium
CCCCCGGGTGCTGGAGCATATCGTTGATGCCGTGCTCTATCTTGAAGGAGAGCCATTCAGCGCCTACCGGCTGCTTCGGTGCGTGAAAAACCGCTTCGGCTCCACCAATGAGATGGGAATTTTTGAAATGAAAGAACAGGGTCTCATCGGGGTGGACAACCCATCACAAGTGTTTCTCGCTCAACGGTGGGGAGAATCCATCGGCTCGGCGGTGGTGCCTGTCCTGGAGGGCAGCCGTCCCCTGCTGGTGGAAATCCAGGCCCTGACCAATCCAACCAGCTTCGGCCTGCCCCGGCGTACCGCTAACGGGCTGGATTTCGGTCGGTTGCTGCTGGTGACGGCCGTGCTTACCCGGCGAATCGGCCTGAAACTGGGCAACCAGGATATTATCGTCAATGTTACCGGCGGGCTCAAATTAAGCGAGCCGGGGGTGGATTTGGGTATCGCCCTGGCCATTGCCTCCAGCGCCCGTGATGTGCCCGTAGCCCCTGACCTGGCCGTGACCGGTGAAGTGGGTCTGAGCGGAGAATTGAGAGCCGTCACCCAGCTTGACCGGCGGGTCAATGAAGCCGCCCGGCTGGGCTTTAAGCGCTGCCTGGTGCCTAAAAGCGGCCCCTCAATCAGCCCCGTCCCCAAAGATATCCAGCTTATCCCGGTCAATACCCTCAAAGAGGCCATCGGGGTGGGGCTGAATGTGAGGAAGGGGAACAAGGGCGAAGAAGAGGCCCAATAGCCTGGATTTCGCTGCCCTAAAACGGCCGGTTAGCTTTGAAAATTCCTAATCCTCTAACGGTATCACGCAGATAAACCTTAATGTCTCGCTACTGTTATTTTTAAAGCAGTGGTGCTCGTCCGGGGGGACAAAGACGACGCTGTCAGCCGAGATTTCCTTTTCTCCCTGCGGTCCTTCCACCACTCCCCGGCCGGAGAGGACAAAGACCTCGTGCTCCCAGGGGTGAGAATGTGAGGGAGTGGCACTGCCCGGTTCCAGGTCAAAGACCCTCATACAGGAATTGGGAGCCCCGTCAGAGGCGTTGATTACCTCGCGCTTTAACACTCCGGGCAGCATCAGGGTGGCTTCCGTTTCAATATACTTGCTTACCTTCATCACAGGCCTCCCCTATTCTTCTTTCTCGTAATGGGCGGCCGCCCTGGTGCCGATACCGCCCCTCTCATTGTACTCGGCCTCGATTGTCATTGAAACCGGCTCCAGCAGCCCCACCAGGTCGTTAAGAATGCGGTTCACGGCGTGCTCCTGGAGAATGCCCACATTCCGGTAGGAACTGAGGTAGTACTTCAGGGATTTCAACTCCACCAGGGAAGTGTCCGGCAGGTAGGTTATCACCAGTGTGCCGAAATCAGGCAGGCCGGTCCAGGGGCAGACGGCCGTGAACTCGTCGGTCTCGTACACCACTTCCGTGTCCGAGCCGGGATAATCAAAGGGGATAGCCTCGAGAACGGCCTTGTCGATTTCATTCTCCTGCCGGGTATCGAACCGTCTTGAATCGTACTTGTCCGGTGTCATATATTCCTCTCCACAGCTTCTTCTCTAGCATTTTAACACTATTTATTACTCGGGGCGAATAAGGAGTGTTTTGCAACCCCTCACCCTTTATCCCTCTCCCCTTATTAAGGGGAGAGGGAAGGATTTTTTATTAAAGGGGCAAAGCCCCTTTAAATCCCCTTCAAAGATTTACAGGAGGAGAGGCCGGGTAATTAAACAGTCAAGCATCACAATGAGAGCTTGACCCCAAGTGAAATTATTTCAGTTTCGGCTTTTATAGACTGTCAGGAAAACCAGGGAGTTGGAGGAGTCTGTCGTGATTAAAAACAGGGATTGGAGGAGAGAATAAGAAAGGCTGAGGCTCTCTTTATTTTAATCCGCCTTCCCCCAGCTGAAATTGGGAGGTAGGGAGTGTTTAAGTTAGAGAGGGGGCGAGGTTACCTGATTAATGTCTAATTAATGTAAAGTCAGCTTGAAAAACAGCCGTAATATGTGTAAACTCAATCTGAACCTCAAGAGGATACCAGAATTCAAACGGGCACGAATGAAAGAGGAAGAACCGGAAAAAGTGGGGGCGGTAATCGTAGCCGCCGGACTGAGCCAGCGAATGGGCGGAGTAGACAAGGTCTTCGCCCCACTCGGTGATAAACCCGTATTAGCCCGGGTGCTTGATACTTTTCAGCATTGCGGTTCCATTGACCAGATTGTTGTCGTTCTCAGCCGGCAAAACCTGAAACAGGGTGAGCAGCTGATAGCCGAAAACGCCTGGCTGAAGGTGACCGGTGTCTGCCTCGGCGGCAAGAGGAGACAAGATTCGGTAGCGGCCGGACTTGAAAGCCTTACTAATTGCAGCTGGGCGGTAATCCATGACGGAGCCCGTCCCCTGGTAACCGAAACCCTGATTGAGCAGGGACTGGAGGCAGCCAAAGAGACGGGGGCGGCCATTGCGGCTGTTCCGGTGACAGATACCATTAAAGTAGCCGGGGATGACCGGATTGTCCGGGACACTCCGTCCCGGCATAACCTTTGGGCGGTGCAGACGCCCCAGGTGTTCCGCTATAATATCATTACAGAGGCGTACCGCAAGGCGGCTGATTATGAGGTGACCGATGACGCCGGGCCGGTAGAGCAGCTGGGCTGCAGCGTCAAACTTTATATGGGTTCTTATGATAATATCAAGATAACCACCCGCGAAGACCAGGCTCTGGTTGAGATTCTGTGGCGAAAGTATAGCAAATAAGATGAGAGTTGGCATCGGGTACGATACACATCCACTGGTTCCAGGGCGCAGGCTGGTGCTGGGCGGGGTGGAGATTTCCTTTGACAGGGGGCTGGAAGGCTGGAGCGACGCCGATGTGCTCAGCCACGCTATTATAGACGCCCTTCTCGGCGCGGCCGCCCTGGGAGATATCGGCAGCCACTTCCCTCCCGGACAGCCGGAATTTAAAGATATCTCTAGCCTGGAACTGCTTACCAGGGTGAGCCATACCCTTTCCCGGGAAGGATGGCAGGTGGTGAATGTCGACGCTACCGTCATCACAGAGGAGCCGAAGCTAAAGGACCATATCGACAAGATGAGAGAACAGCTGAGCCGGACACTGGGGGTGAGTCTCAGCCAGGTGAGTGTCAAGGCCAGCACGGCCAACAAACTGGGTTATATCGGCCGGGGCGAGGGAATAGCCGCCCAGGCCGTTGTATTGATAGAGGGTTCATCCTGAAGGGAGATTCTTAATGAGAGTTTTTAACACCTTATCCGGAAAAAAAGAGGAGTTTGTGCCTCTGGGAGATGAGGTGAAGATGTATGTCTGCGGCATCAATCCCTATGATGATGCCCACATCGGGCACGCCATGAGTTACATCTTCTTTGATGTCGTCCGGCGGTATCTTGAATTCCGTGGTTATAAAGTAAGACATATTCAGAATGTAACCGATATCGAGGATAATATCATTGCCCACGCCAACCGGCAAGGTGTTTCTGTGCCTGAACTGACCCAGAAATACGTGGAGCGTTACGATGAAGATATGGCGGCGCTGAATGTCCTGCCTGCCCATGTTTACCCCCGGGCAATGGGCGAAATAGACAAGATGATTGAGATTGCCCAGGGACTGATTGACAAGGGCTTAGCCTATGAGAAGGAAGGAGTCGTCTATTTCAGAGTGGAACGTGTCCCGGATTACGGTAAACTGTCCAACCGCAGCCTGGAATCGATGATAGCCGGGGCCAGAATCGACCCCGGAGAGGCCAAGGAAAACCCGATGGACTT
>JAZFUC010000084.1:0-4101 GCA_036446995.1 Dehalococcoidales bacterium
CTCAGCGAGTCCGGAGAAGTTCCCATCAACGGCGCCTGCGAGACAGAATTACCCGGTCTTTACGCCGCCGGGGATGTGACAACCGTGCCCGAGAAGCAGATTATCATCGCCGCCGGAGAGGGGGCCAAGGCAGCCCTCCAGGCCCACCGTTATATCCAGCGCCTGACGGATTAGCCGGATATCCGGCATTAGGAGAATGATGGTTAAACAAATAGAAAAAGACGGTAAGACCTTCTATATTTGCGAAGAATGCGGTATGGCTTATGAGGAAACGGAATGGGCAGAAAAGTGCCAGGAATGGTGTTCTGAGAATCCCACCTGCCACATTGAGATTACCGCTCACGCCGTACCTCTGGAATAACAAAAAGGACACCGGGTCTAAAAACGTAATTAAGCCTTAGCCCGGTATTCCTTTTTTATCTAATCCGTACGGACCTTTATCAGGCCAGGTATTTTTCCGGCTCTTCGTCAAAGGCCTTTTTGCAGCCGGCGGCGCAGAAATAATAGGTTTTGCCGTTGTATTCAGAGGTTATTGTTGCCGTCGCTTCGTCAACATCCATTTTGCATACGGGGTCAACTGCCATTTTAGGTTCCTCCTCTCTCTCAGATTTTTGCAAATTATTTTCATCGTGTTTCTGTAAATCATTCTCAACAGGATCACCGGCCGAGAACCCGGCCGGTTTAAAGCCTCGCAATCTCAGTGAATTGGACACGACCGTTACTGAGCTCGATGCCATTGCCAGAGCCGCCAGAATCGGGTTCAGGAAACCAAAGTCCCCAAAGAAGAAGCGCAGTCCAGCCGGCGTTCCTGTCTGCCCGAAAACAAAGTAAAGCACTCCGGCAGCCACCGGTATCAGGGAAACATTATAGGCAAAAGACCAGAACAGGTTTTGCTTGATTGTCCTTAATGTCCGTTTGCTCAGGGAAATAGCCGTTACCACTCCCCTTAAATCCCCGCTCATCAGGGTGATATTGGCCGCCTCCATGGCCACGTCGGCTCCGGTGCCGATAGCGATACCGACATCCGCCTGGGCCAGGGCCGGGGCGTCATTTATTCCGTCTCCCACCATCGCCACCACCCTGCCTTCTTCCTGCAGTTTTTTCACCTCGTTGGCTTTATCCTCGGGCAGCACTTCTGCCAGGACCCGGTCAATACCCACCTGTTTGGCGATAGCTTCAGCGGTGAGCCGGTTGTCACCGGTAAGTATAACCACTTCCAATCCCAGGCGCTGAAGTTCCGTTACCGCTTCTTTTGAGTTTGATTTAAGGGTATCGGCCACGGCCACAATCCCGGCCGCCTTACCGTTAATACCGACAAACATCGGTGTTTTACCCTCACCGGACAGCTGGAGTGATTTTTCCTTCAGGCCGTTCAGTGAGAATTTCCGCTCCTCCATTAGTTTCAGGTTACCCAGCACTATTTTCCGTCCGTCCACTTTAGCTTCGATGCCGTGTCCGGGTATGGCCTGGAATTCTTTTGCGTCAGCCAACTCAAGATTTTTCTCCCTGGCGGCGTTGACGATTGATTCGCCCAGAGGGTGTTCGGAACCCCGCTCCGCCGAAGCGGCCATATTGAGGACTTCGTCCTCTCCAAACCCGGATACGGCAATGATATCCGTCACCACCGGCTTTCCCCGGGTAAGGGTGCCGGTTTTATCAAGGATAATGGAGTTTATCTTGTGAGCGGTCTCCAGGGCTTCGCCGTTTCGGATAAGAACCCCGTTTTCAGCTCCCTTGCCGGTGCCCACCATAATGGCCGTTGGAGTGGCCAGGCCCAGAGCGCAGGGGCAGGCGATAATCAGCACGGACACGGCGTTCAGCAGGGCAAAAGTCAGGGCCGGGGTCGGCCCGAAGATGAACCAGAGGATAAAAGTGACTGAGGCAACCCCAATAACGGCCGGCACAAAATAGGCAGAAATGACATCAGCCAGCCTTTGAATCGGCGCCTTGCTGCCCTGGGCCTCCTCCACCAGCCTGATTATCTGGGACAGTACCGTGTCCTTACCCACTTTGGTAGCTTCAAAGCGGAAACTGCCCGTCTTATTGATTGTGGCCCCAATGACGCTGTCTCCGGCGTTTTTCTCGGCCGGGATACTCTCACCGGTTACCATCGATTCATCGACACTTGAATAACCTTCTTTTATGATGCCGTCTACAGGCACCTTTTCTCCGGGCCGCACGATGACGATATCTCCGGTAACCACTTCTTCAATGGGCACATCCAGCTCCCGGTCATCCCTGACCACCCGGGCCGTCCGGGCTCTCATACCCATCAGTTTTTTAATCGCGTCAGATGTCTGTCCCTTAGCCCTGGCCTCCAGAAAACGACCCAGCAGGATCAGGGCGATAATGATAACGGCGGTGTCGAAAAACACGGCCGGTTCACGGCCGCCGGAGGCGAAGAAAGAAGGGAAAATTATGGCTGCCAGGCTATAGAGAAATGCGGCTGAAGTGCCGGTGGCGATGAGGGTATTCATATTGGCTGTCTTGTGTTTCAGCGCTCCCCACATACCCCGGTAGAACTGCCACCCGGCCCAGAACTGGACCGGAGTCGCCAGGGCCAGCATCAGATATTTATTGGTAAGAAACGAGGGCACCCAGGACCAGCCGCCGCTGAACTCGGAAATGGCCATAATCAGCATAAAGACGCCGATGGCGCCGGAAAAAACAAGTTTGTTCTTCAGAATACGGACTTCGCGCCGGGCGGCCCGGGTCAAGCTGTCGGGTTCGGCAGCTTCGGTGTCAATCTCGGCCCCGATTCCGTATCCGGCTCCTTCAACCGCTTTCCGGAAATCGGTCATGCCCGTGGTGGCGGCGTCATATTCAACGGTCGCTTTCTCGTTAGCCAGGTTCACATTAGCCGATATGACGCCATTCACCGAACCGAGTGCTTTCTCCACGGTGGATACGCAAGAAGCGCAGGTCATTCCGGTTACGCTGAAAATGACCTTTTTAGTGCCCTCCTCCGGTTCCTCGATGATACTGTAGCCGGCTCCTGCTACCGCCCGCTTGAAATCAGCCAGGCCGGTTTCACCGCTCAGGTACTCCACCGTTGCCTTCTCGTTAGCCAGGTTCACATTGGCGGTAAGCACTCCGGGCACTTCACGCAGCGCCTTTTCCACACTGGCTACACAGGAAGCGCAGGTCATCCCGCCGATATTGAGTATCACCTTCTCGGAGGCTACTCCGTAGCCCACATCCGCTATTGTGTCCATCAGCGCTTTGGCATTAACTTTTTTAGAGTCATATTCAACCGTGGCTTTCTCATTGGCCAGGTTGACATGGACCTGAGAGACGCCCTCAAGGTGGGAAAGTCCCTTCTCAATGGTTGCCACACAGGTCGCGCAGGTCATTCCGGTGACGGGAAGAATCACCTTTTCTTTTCCTTTCTCTGTTCCCTTTACCATTTTTTTGTCTCCTTACCGGCTTGTTCTATTTATTATAATAACAGGTGCCACTCCCGGTTATCCATCGCGTCAGGATTTACTTATCGTCATAAACTCTGTTATTTTCCCGTCCTTAATAGCGTAAACGACAAAATCCTCTGTTTGAGAACCGTCCATTCCGGGAGACCCGGCAGGCATCCCCGGCATTACCAGGCCGTCGATATCCGGGTTTTCGGCCAGCAGTTTCTCTATCGCTTCAATCGGTATATGTCCTTCAGTAGTATAATTTTCCATAACGATTATATGACAGGACTCCATTCCGGGCGGAACCGGATACATTGCCCTGGCAGAACTACCATCTTCAAAGTACTTTACAGTAAACCGGAAACCTTCACTTTCCAGGTATTCACGATACCCCCCGCAACAGCCTCAGTACCTGGACTGATGCATGGTGACTGTACGAGAAGCGGTCAGGGTATTTCCCGAGCCGGTTTCGGCTCCACCGACTGTTTCCGCAGCTGAGCACCCGGAAAGAATCAGGATACCGGCAGCTACCAGAGACGCAATAATTCCTCCGGTCAGGTGTCTTAACGGTTTCTTTTTCATCGCGCCTCCACCCTGGTTTTGTCCGTTTTTGCCGAGTTATTGCCGGTCGGTTCTATTACCAGCTTAATCCCATCCACTGCCGCCACAGTCACTAACTCCCCGGGCTGCA
>JAZFUC010000085.1:0-2667 GCA_036446995.1 Dehalococcoidales bacterium
GAACCGCCGGCTATGATAAGCTGGCATTTTTTTTCTTTCCTGACCTGCCGGTAGGTGTCCACCGTCCTGTCCAGGCCTTTCCAGGGGTCAAATCTGCCGATTTGAACGACCATGGGAATTCTGGAGTCTATCTCGTATTTATTGAGTACCCGGTCTATCTCCTGTCCGGTCAGTTCCCGGTTTTTTTCGGAAAGGGGGTCGATAAAAGGAGGAATAACAAACTTGGGCACCGGCCAGCCCGGGAAAACGTAACGGGAGGCGGAAAAAATGGCCGCGTCATAGTCAACTATCCACTCGTTTATTAAATCCAGCAGTCCGTTACTGGACCTGATGGCCGGTTCTATATCTATATGACATCTCCAGAACCAGCTTTGACCCTCTTTTTTCAGATACTGGCAGAGCAGCATCGGCTGAGGGTCATTTACATTCACCACATCCGGGGAATAGTCAATAATGTTGTTACTGACACATTCCCTGATTTGATCTCCGTAAATCTCCTTCATCTCAGGTGAAAAAGTGCCTTTCATCCCCTGGAGGAGGTTATGCAGTTTCTTGGTGCATTCATAGTAACTGGCATGCCCGTTGATAATTTTCCATTCCGCGTCGATTCCCAGCATATCGAGAAAGGGGACAGAGCTGAACAGCATCTCCGCCACACCCCCTCCCTGAGCGGTAGAGTTGAGTTCCAGTAATTTGAGGCCTTTTAACTGCCGACTGATATCAAGCAGCCTCTCGATCCTCTCTTCACCCACTATTGAAGTATAGGCATCCAGGGGGTGAGCGGAGAAGGGTCGGTGATCCCTCCTTTGGCTGTAAACGGTCCCGTCAGACAAAACAGTGGTGGTATTACTCATTTGTTAACATCCTCAATTGTTCTCCTTCCAGTACGTCATCAAGTATTTGCTGGAGTTTCTCCATTGCCAGCGGGGAGGGATTAGTCTTGCCGGCCTCCCACCTCTGGACCGTATTGTGCGAGACGCCGATATGCCTGGCCAACACCTCCTGGGACCATCCTTTGCTGACCCGGCACTGTCGAATTTTGTCTGCAAGCACTGACATACCGTATGCTATAACATGTGCAATAACATTTGTCAAGACCTTTATGATAACATGTGCAATAACACCTGTTGTGACTTATGGTGTATATGGTAATTCCGTTGACTGGATGCTCCGGATAGAGTATAACTTTAACAACAAGCGGGGAGGTTAACACAAATGAAAGTAGCCATCATAGGAGCCAGCGGAAATATCGGCTCAGCTATCCGCGACGAAGCTCTGTCAAGGGGACACCAGGTGACGGCCATAGTGCGAAACCCGGAAAAAATAACCATTCAGAATGAAGCTCTTACCGTGGTGAAAGGGGACGTCCTCGAGGGCAGGGTAGATGAGCTGGTCAAGGGAAATGACGCGGTAATCAGTTCCTACAATCCCGGCTGGGGACTCGAAGAAATGCATGATATTACAATCGAGGCCTACGATTCGATTATCAGCGGAGCAAAAAAGGCCGGTATCAGGCTGCTGGTGGTCGGCGGAGCGGGCAGCCTGGAGGCTTCCCCCGGCGTGCAGGTCATTGATACAATGGATGTGCCTCCGAATATAAAGGGGGCGATTCTGGGTCTCCGGGAAGTGCTTTACACACTCCGCAAGGAAACCGGGCTTGACTGGACATTTCTCAGCCCGGCGGCCAACATTGCCTCAGGAGAGCGGACCGGAAAATTCAGGCTGGGTAAAGAGCAGCTGGTCAAGGACGAGGCCGGTGAGAGCAAAATATCCACCCAGGACTACGCCATTGCCATGATTGACGAACTGGAAAAACCCCAGCACAGCGGCCAGAGATTCACCCTGGCCTACTAGCTATCCTTTCCGGAGAACGAGTCCTGATTTACGATTTTAGGCAGGCTTTAAAGGGGAGCGTGGGGCGCTCCCCTTCTTGTCGCCAGGAAGATGGGGAAATCTGACCCGGTTATCAGCCTGTACAACCATTGACTTCAACCCCTTATTGAGCTAACATAAAAGTGACCAAAGTGAGACGGCTGAAGTAGTTACGGGGGGGCTGTACCAATGTTTGCTCGGATGGGGCCGTGGGAAATCGCTCTAATAGTTGTTATCATCCTGATTGTTTTCGGGGTTGGCAAGCTGCCCCAGGTGGGCGGGGCTATCGGCAAGGGGTTGAGGTCTTTCCGCAAAGGACAGCAGGGCGTTCTGGACGATGATGAAGAAGAGGAAGAAGCGAAAGTTGCAGCCAGCTCAGCAACCAAGACCAAAACAAAGAGGAAGAGCAAAGCCAAGTCCTGACCTTAGAACGTGCCTCTCTTTTCAGGGGCGTCTGATTATCGGATAGAAATCAAAACCGGTTGGCATACAGCTAGCCGGTTTGTTTATTTATAAAGTGGAAGACCGAGCGCTCAGGCTGGATAATTTTGGGCCAATTGCTTTTTTTACCGAATTCCTATATTATCAGAGCGTTAGAAGAATAAGTAACCTGGAGGCGCCTGAAGAACAGGCATGACCGGAAAGCAAGTTGGTGAAACTCCAACACAGTTCCGCCTGCTGTGACCCCGAAAGTAACCGGGGAAGTCAGAACGCCGGTACTCCGGGTTTCCCTAGGGCTCCGCGGGAGGAGGGGGATGGGCGCATGTTTGAAAAAACATGGTTATCCCCTTGTTG
>JAZFUC010000086.1:0-3003 GCA_036446995.1 Dehalococcoidales bacterium
GTGCCGGTGGCGTGGTTAACGCTGCCTGCCCCGAGGAATAATAAGGCCTTGAAAAAGGCGTGGTTAAAGAGGTGGAAGATGCCGATGGCGACTCCCGCCTTGGCTGCCTCCAGGGTGCTGTCGCCTCCGTAAGCAATGGCCATTCCGGCCGCTCCCAGTCCCAGCATCATATAGCCGAGCTGGCTGATGGTGGAATAGGCCAGCACCCGCTTGATATCAGTAGCTACCAGTCCCATTGAAGCGGCGAAGATGGCCGTAAATCCGCCGATAACAGCCACAGTGGTTACCGCCTCTACCGAGTAGGCGAAGAGGGGGAAGGTGCGGGCGACCAGGAAGACACCGGCCGAGACCATGGTGGCCGACTGAATCAGGGCGCTGACCGGAGTCGGACCCTCCATAGCATCGGGCAGCCACACATGGAGGGGGAACTGGGCTGATTTGCCCGCCGCCCCGGCAAAGATGCCGATTGCCGCCCAGGTCAGGACGCTGCCGGCCAGGACGCCGGCGGCGGCCAGACCGTGCAGTTGGGCGATATCAAAGGTGCCCGTTTCGGCGAAGATGAGCAGGATGGCGGCCAGGAAACCGAAATCTCCGAGCCGGGTAACGATAAACGCCTTCTTGGCCGCATTGGCGGCTGACGGTCTGTGGATCCAGAAACCGATGAGCAGGTAAGAGCAGAGGCCCACCAGTTCCCAGATGACGAAAATAAGAAGCAGGTTATCGGCCAGGACTACCCCCAGCATGGAGGCGGTGAATAGTGACATCCAGGCGTAATAACGGTGATAACCGGGGTCACCCTTCATATAGCCCTGGGAATAAATCTGTACCATCAGGCTGACCAGGGTAACCGCTACCAGCATTACGGCAGTCAGCGCGTCTACAAGCAGTCCCAGGTGTATGTTAAGGTCACCGACGGCCAGCCAGTTGATATCCGGCACGGCCAGTTCGTAATTGGCTGAAGAAAGGGTAGCCGCCAGCACCCAGACTGAAAGAGCAAAAGACCCGCTGAGAGCGGTGATGGTAATATATCCGGCCACCCTTGAATCCGTCTTAACGAAAGGCCGGATGAAAAAAGATATGATAATAAAAGATATTACCGGCAGCAGGAATATCAGCCAGATGTATTGGCTCGGCATTACAGTTTCTTCAATACCTCAACAATAATATGTTTTTTATCTTCGGGCACCAGGATCCGGTACTCGGTCAGCTCCCGTCCCGGCGGCTCCCCGGACACCGGCATTATGCGGGTGGGTATCCCTTCCCCTTCGAAGAGCTCCTTCCACATCTCGGCCGTCATCAGCAGTTTTGCCTGTTTAATTTCTACCCACATAATTCTATATAACCCTGTCCCCGGTATCCCTTCCGATTTCATCGGTAGGGAAGGATTTTATCAATAGAGGCTTTGCCTCTCTCAACTCCCCCTGTTTTATTAGAACATTACCATTTTAATAAGTTGATATTGGTTGCATCGATAGTCTCGTGGTTGCGGAAAATCGATATCACTATGGCCAGGCCGACCGCCGCTTCGGCGACGGCCACCACTATAACAAAGATGGCGAATACCTGCCCGGTCAGCAGGGTCGGCGTGATAAAACGGGAGAAAGCCACCAGGGCAATATTCACCGCATTGAGCATAATCTCGATGCACATCAGGATAACGATTGCGTTGCGCTTGGCCAGCGCCCCGTACAGCCCGATGCCAAAGAGGACTGCCGATAGTATTAAATAATGCTCCAGGCCTACAGACACTGATTTCTCTCCCTTACAGGTTCACTGGTTATTAAAACCGTATTTTCTTCCTTCCGGAAACTGTGGGTATGGAGGTCGCTCACTTCTCCCTCACTAAAACAATCGCTCCCAGAATCGCGGCCAGTAAAAGCGTACCGGCGATTTCCAGGGCCAGGATATAGCCGCCTTCACCGAGCAGCTTATCCGCCAGGGCGGAAGTAGTCGGCTCCAGTGGAGGCGTGGTGGACACCACCCAGGGCGTATTAATCACGGCCACAATTATCACCGCCGCGAAAGCGGCCGCCACTATGAAGGCCGGAATACGCAGACGGTTGGACGGGCTGCCTTGCTGTACTTCTCTGGTTAACATAATAGCCAGGATAATCAGCACCGATATGCCGCCAACATAGATAAGTACCTGCACTACGGCCAGGAAATCAGCGCTCAGCGTAACATATAACCCGGCGACAGCCAGGAAACAGAGCACCAGGGTCAGGGCCGCCCGGAAAACATTCCTGAGCAGCACTACCGTCAGGGCGGCTCCGACGCCGACCGCAGCCAGTACCCAGAATGCGATATCTAATCCCACTATTTTGTATCCCCTGCCTTGGCTGGTTTGATTTGCCCGCCTTCATTGCCTTTCTCGACGACCTTTTCGACCAGTAGTGTCTGCCGGGGCAGTTCGGCGGCAATATCAGCGTAAAAGTAGCCGCTGGGACGCTTGTCCCCGCTTCCGGCCATCATATCTTCTTTTTCCTGTATCAATTCATTGCGCCGGTACTTGGCCCGCTCGTAGGTGTAGCCCATAAATACCGCTTTGTAGGGGCAGGACTCCACGCACAGGCCGCACTGGATGCAGTACCCGGTATCCACCCGGTACTTTTCCACCTCGTATTTATTGTCCACTAGGTTGAGCGAGGTAACAATATCGATTGCCCCCTGGGGGCAGGTTTTGGCGCAGGTGGCGCAGCCGGTACATCTCTGGGGGTCCCAGATAAGTTCCTGACCCCGGGCGCGGCGGGAGATGTTCAGCCGCTGGTCCGGATATTGTGACACCGAGGCAGGAATGAACAGGTGCTTGATAGTCACCGCCATTCCCTTGGCTATGCCGAGTCCGTACCGTTCAAACTTCAACTCTGCCACGTCCTAATGTTGAGAATTTAGACCAGACAAGTATCAGCAGGGCCGCTATCCCGAAATTCACCGGAATCATCACCCACAACATATCCTCCGGCAGGGCCAGCACCTGGATTGCCGTGACAATCAGGTTAATCA
>JAZFUC010000087.1:0-12192 GCA_036446995.1 Dehalococcoidales bacterium
AGCTTGTAAAGGAACTGTTCATCGGTATCCCCGGCTGATTTTTCATCAGCGTGCTTTTCCGCCAGGTGCCGGTATATCCTGTCCAGAAGCTCTTTGGGGAAATAGGGGCTGTCATAGATTATATTCTGGAAACCGGTGGCCAGGTGTATCTCCAGGGTATCCGTCTCGGGGAACATCTCAAACATCTCATTCGGCAGGGTAGAGGCCCCGTGCTGGACGATTCCCCCCACCCCGAACTCCTGCTTGGCTACCTTGGAGAGTTCTCTGATGGCCTCGAAATCAAGCTTGACATCGGCGATTGACCCGTCGGCTGTTACAAATCCCCCGTGGGTGGTTCCCGTCTGCACGCTCATCTTGGAAATGCCCGTCACTCCTTCTCCGAGCTGAGCCCGGTAACCCTTCATAAAGGCCCGCAATTCTTCGGGGGTGGTGTTGGTCTTGCCCACCTCCCCGATTTCTCCGCCCACGGAAATTGTTACATTTTCAGGCTCGATACTTCTGATAAGCCGGGTTAAATCGGTCGTAACCGAGTAGTTATTCTCTTGCTGTTCGTCAACGGTCGGCTTTCCCAGGTCTACCAGCGTTGAAGCGTCTATATCTATGTTGAGAAAGGAGGCCGCCACCGCCTCCCGGGTGATTTTCTCTATCGAGGCGAGCTCGGTTTTGGGGTCGGCGGTGAATTTACCCCGGTTCAGCTGAAAATGATCTCCCTGGATGAATACGGGACCTTTATAGCCCTCCCTGATGGCGGCGGCCAGCACGCTGGTAGTGTACTCGTCAGGGTTCTGACCGGTATAGCCAATCTCGGAGCGGGCAATCTCTATAATAAAGGCTCCGACTTTGTATTTCATGGCCATTCTGAAAATGACCCGGGCGGTAAGATAGGTGAGGCCGCGGATATTTATTGCCGGGACCGTCTTGTGGCTGTATTTCCCCTGTCCGGCGGCTTCGTAAAGGCCCTGGATGCTGGCCGGATAAATGCCCTGTGCGGCGGCCATATCCCGTATTTGCTGGCGCTGGCTGGCCCTGACCTGCCCGTCAGAGTCAAAGACAGCCTTCTCTATCATTCCGTCAATCGCTATGCTGGAAGCCATTCTTATTCTCCTGACTTATTTGTATTCAGCCTGCTTTTCAGGCGGAGAGGCGGTTAAATATTCAGTATCGAGCGCCGTCCGTTATACCTTTCGGCATCATACTGGGTTTCAGTGTCTACCAGATTGAGTTTGCCGATCACGTCTTTAACCGGTACAGTCGTAATCTTACCGTTCCTATAGCTCACCATTTTACCAAAATCACGGCTAACCAGCAAATCTACAGCCGCGATACCGAAGTACCGGCCCATTCTGCGGTCATAAGCGCAGGGGACCCCGCCCCGTTGAAGGTAACTCAGCACCACATTCCTGACCGATAGACCGGTCCCCCGGGATATCTCATCGGCCAGAAAACCGCCGATTCCCCCCAGGGTGGCATGGCCGAAGGCGTCCGCCTGGCTCTCCCTGGTAAAGTGGGTTTTCCCAATCGGCTTTGCTCCTTCAGCCACTACTATAATGTTATAGCGGTTACCGGCCTTCTTGCCGCTCATGACCAGCCCGTTGACTTTTTCGATATCAAAATCACACTCCGGAATCAGGATGATGAAAGCGCCGGCTGATTCTCCCCCCTCAAGGGCCAGCCAGCCGGCCATCCGTCCCATTGTTTCCACGACGACTATTTGCTGGTGGGAACCAGCGTAAGTCCTCAGCCGGTCAATCTCTTCCGTAATGATATTCAGGGCTGTTTCAAAGCCCAGCGTGTAATCAGTCCCGGGGAGGTCTCTATCAACCGTTTTCGGAATGCCTACAATGCCAATACCCTCGTCCGACAGTTTGGCGGCCACGCCCAGGGTATCATCTCCACCGAGGACTACGATGGCGCTTAAACCAAGGCGCTCGATGTTCTCTTTAACTATCCGGGAGCGGTCATTTCCTTTCTGATAGGGGTTAGTCCGTGAGGAGCGAAGGTTGGTCCCTCCGAACCTGTCCCAGGTTCTGACCATTTCTTCAGTCAGGGGTACAATATTCTGTTCCATGGCGGCTTTGTCGGTCAGCGGGGTGACCAGTCCGCCCCATCCGTCCCGGATACCCAGCACTTCGTACCGGATTCCCCGTTCCTGCTCGAGCCGGCTGTCAAGGGCCGTCTTCACCACCCATTTAATGGCCGGATTCAAGCCGGCGCAATCTCCGCCCCCTGTAAGAATACCAATTTTTGTTGTCTCCATCAGGTTTCCCCGCCTCATCCGGTTATAACCGGCGTCTGGCTTCCTCGTATTCGTTTTTCAATTTCTCGCTTTCCCCGGATAGTTTCTCCCACTCCAGGGTAAGGGCTGCAATGGACTCCTTCAGACTGCGATGTTTTTCAATATTATCTACCACCCGGGCGCTGTCTTCATAATGTTCGCTATCGGCGAACATGTTTTCGGCCTCTTTTAATCCGTCCTCGAGAGCGGAGAGTTCGGCTTCAATTTCAGCTATTCGTTTTTCGGCCGGGGCGCTCTGCTGATGGTATTTATTCCGGAGTTCTCCCTCCATTTGCTTGCGCTGGCGCAGGTCTTTTTTGCTTTCCCTTGGCATCGTCGCGGCCGCAACGGGCTGACGGGGACGGGGCGGCCCGTCCTGCCTGGCTGGTTCCTGTTTATACAGGTACTCATCGTAAGTGCCCGGGAAAATACGGAGGCGGCCGTCTTTTACTTCTATTATTTTATTGGCAATCTGCCTTATTAATGTCCTGTCGTGGGTGATAAAGCAGAGCGTGCCTTTGTAAGCCTCGAGGGCATCGGTCAGTATTTCCCGGGAGGCGATATCCAGGTGATTGGTCGGTTCGTCCATCAGCAGCAGGTTGGCCGGCTGCATCAGCAGCCGGGCTATGACCAACCGGCTCTTCTCGCCCCCGGAGAGGACGGACACCTTTTTGGTGATATCATCGGCCCCGAAAAGGAAAGCGCCCAGGGTACTCCTTAACCTCTGCTCCGGTTCGTCGGGAGCCGCCCGTCTCAGTTCAGAGAGGACATTGTTATCCGGTTCGAGAAGCTCCAGCTGGTACTGGGCATAATAAGCCGTGGTGATATTATGACCCAGTTTGCGCTGGCCGCTCTCAAAGGCCAGTACCCCGGCCAGTATCCTGAGCAGGGTGGTCTTACCGGCCCCGTTGGGACCCACCAGGGCTACCCGGTCTCCCCGGTTAATAACCAGGTTCAGGTCGCGGTAGACGGTATTGGAGTTATATGACTTGATGAGGTGGTCAAGAGTGATAACCCGTTCCCCGCTCCTCACCGGCTCGGGGAAAGAGAAACTGATTCTCTTGGTGGCTCTCGGCACCTCGACCATCTCCATCCTGGCCAGCTTTTTAATCCGGCTCTGCACCTGGGTTGCCTTGGTGTTCTTGGCCCGGAAACGCTCGATAAAACGGGTTTCCTTCTTTATTTTCATTTCCTGTCTTTTGGCGGTGGCTTCCGCTATCTCGTTTTCCTGCTGCCGGAAGGTAATATAGCTGTCGTAATTACCGCGGTGGAAGACGATTTTGTCTCTTTCGATTGATAACACTTTACCGACTAAACGGTTGAGGAATTCCCGGTCATGAGAGACGACCATAACCGCCCCGGCGTAGGCGGCCAGGTAACGTTCGAACCAGATACAGGACTCAAGGTCCAGGTGGTTGGTCGGCTCGTCCAGGAGCAGCATATCCGGGGACAGGAGGAGCAGTTTGGCCAGGGCGGCCCTCATTATCCAGCCCCCGCTGAATTCAGAAAGGGGGCGGCTGAAATCCGCTTCGGTAAATCCCAACCCGGAAAGCACGGTCCTGGCCTCGTATTCGGCATTGTACCCCCCGGCAAACTCGTACTGGTGCTGCAGTTCACCCATTTCATTCAGCAGAGCCTGCGAGTTTTCCGGGTCGGCTCCCTCGGCCAGTTCTTCCTGGAGCAGGCCAATCCGATGAGCTAAACCGCTTATCCGGGTGGAGGCATTAGCCACCTCGTCAAGAAGAAGTTTTTTGGAGGTCGGCCTGATATCCTGTTCCAGGTAGCCGATGGTAGTGCCTTTGCGTAAATTCACGCTGCCGGTATCAGGCCGGGAATTTCCGGTGATTATCTCAAAAAGAGTCGTCTTGCCGGAACCGTTCGGCCCGATGAGGGCAATGCGGTCCCTGGCCCCGACATTAAAGGTGACGGCGCTGAAGAGAGTCTGGTCTCCGTATGATTTTGTCACTGCCGAAACAGATAACATTTCCGCCTCCTCTAGCTTTAATAATTATACAATAAATAAGACTCCCGAGATTGTATATTCTGTTTGCGTTTTATCGATTATATTCGTGGCAACTGTATGTATTCATATTTTGTGGAACCTCAACCCCTTACTCACCCTCTCCTTGCCAAGGAGAGGGGGAGGGGTTTTTTTGAAGGGGCGCAGTCCCTTCAAACTGCCTGCTCTAACCGTCATTGCGAGACCATAAAGGCGAAGCAATCTGGGGGTGGAGCCAACCGGCGAAATCCTCCCTACCTGGATTGCTTCGTTGTCCCTGTTTTATCGTCCCGATTACATCGGGACTGGCAATGACATTTGAGGTAAGTCCCTGAAAATAAAGGGGGAGTTTACGGGGGACGAAGCCCTTCGTAAAAGAAACTCTTTCCCCTTCCCCTGTCAAGGGCCTTGCCCCAAATGTCATTCTGGAAGGAGTCCCGATTGCTTCGGGGCGAAGGGTGACAAAGGCGGATAGGGTTGGACCATAATCTCATAAAATTTATTACTTCAGGTTGTTAACGGCCGTTTTAAGAAAAACCGAAGAACACCCAGATTCCCGATGGTTGTCTCACCGTGATATTATTAGGGCGGGACAAGCCAACTGGAGTGAGTTAATGGCCGAGCAGAGAGAAGGAGCCGGACGGTTGAAACCGGTTAAATGGTATAAAAGCCTGGCCCTGGGGAAGGGCCGGCTTGAAGCCGGGGCCTTCCTGGTCGAAGGCGAGCGGGCCATCAGGCAGATAATCAGCGCTTGCCCCGAAGCGTTAATTGAAATCCTGTCTACGGAAGACCTTGCCCCTGAATTTTCGGACTACCCGGCACGTTTGCTTACCGACAGCCAGATGGGCTCAATAAGCTCAACCAGAACACCCCAGGGAATCATTGCCGTCGTCCGCCCGCCGGCGGAGATGTACTGGGACCGGCTGCCGGACGATACCGGGACCAGGGTACTGCTTCTTGAAGATGTGCAGGACCCTGGTAATGTCGGCACTCTTATCCGCACGGCCGCCGCTTTTGATTATTCCGGCGTTATCCTCTCCGGGAAATGCGCCGATCCTCTCTCGCCGAAGTGCGTGCAGGCTTCGGCCGGGACGGTGCTGTCCCTGTGGATTAGAAGGACAGCCGGGTACCTGGAGTTGGTGGCAGGGCTGAAACGGAACGGGTACTTGATTGTAGCCGCCGAATTGGGCGGTTCAGAGGACCTCGGGCCGCTCCGGCAGGACAAACTGGTCCTGGCGCTGGGTAACGAGGCGTCCGGCCTGTCGAAAAATATGCTGAAAGCCGCGGACAACCGGTTGAGGATTCCCGTTATCCGGGAAAAAGCGGAGTCACTTAATGTGGCCGCCTGCGGGGCCATCTGTATCTACCTGAGCGCTCAGCAATAGGCCGGGCCTATTGAGGGGGCCTGGACATCTTAAAAATGTCCGTTGACCGGCAGTAGCCGTCCATGCCGCCGATACGACTGACCGCTTTTAATTTCTCCGGGTCTATAAAAGAGCCGGTCCACAGTTCGTCCCTGACATGAATCAGCACCACTTCACCGATGACCACCCGGGCGCCGCCCGGCGGTTCCCCGAACTCCAGTATCTGGTGCAGCTTGCATTCCATACTGACCGGCGATTCGGCTACCCGAGGCGCTTTGACGATATCGCTTTTGGCCGGCGTCAGCCCTACCTGCTTGAATTCGTCGACTTCGCTGGGATAGTCGGCCGAGGTCTGGTTCATTGCCTCCGCCAGGTCTTCATCGACCACATTGATTACAAAATCCTCTGAGGATTTTATATTAAGCAGTGTGTCTTTTTCCTGGCCGTTTCTCCTCCGGCTGATCGAGAAACAGAGCAGGGCCGGTTTCAGGCAGATCGACGTATAGGCGCTGAAGGGGGCCAGGTTCAGGGTGCCATCTTCCCCGATGGTGGAAATAAATGCTATTGGCCGTGGAACCACGGCGCTCATTATTAACTCGTGTGTCCCTCTCCCGTCCACGTCAGCGGGGTTAATCTTCATAAATAATACCTCCGTTTAAGGATAATTCTTGCGGCTTTGATACAATAACAAGCCTGCCTGGTGATGTCAAATTGGTGTCAATTCTGCATAACACTCTCACATCTAATATTAAAGGGATTAAAATGATTTCTAATACTACAGATTGTGGTATTATAATGCATTAAGTTACGGCTATCATAGCCGGGGAATATGACTGATATCTTTGGTTGACGAGCTGATTTACCCATCCATTAGTTGATTGAATTAACCCCCGGTGAAAATGGAGAACCTGAAAAGAGAGAAGTGATGTTTGACTGGGATGTCGTTATTATCGGTGGCGGCCCGGCTGGCCTGTCAGCCGGGTTATATTTAAGTCGAGCTAATCATCGAACCATCCTGCTGGATAACGAAAGTTTTGGTGGATACATAAAGAATGTGGAATGGATAGAAAACTATCCGGGCTTTGCCGAAGGCATATCAGGTGCCATGCTTTCCTCGCAGATGGTAACTCAGGCGACGAATTACGGCTTAAAGTTGGAGCTGGCCGAAGTAACCGGGATTGAGAATTTTTCAAGCTCCCGGTTCGTGACCTGTTCCGATGGTAATGGTTACACCACCGGAGTCGTAATTATAGCCGGAGGATGCAGGCCCAGGAAATTGGGAGTTCCCGGTGAGGATTCGCTGGAGGGAAAGGGTGTATTCAGCTGTGCTTTATGTGATGGAGGCGAATTCGCAGACCGTGTAGTGGCGGTATGCGGCGGCGGTGACGCGGCCGTTATCGAGGCTCTGTACATGACAAAACTGGCTTCTAAAGTTATTCTCCTTGTTGAGGCAGGGCACGAGCTCCGGGCTACTGCCGTTCTCCGGGACAGGGCTTTAGCCAATCCGAAACTGGAAATCCGCCGTGAGATAAATATCGAGGCAATAACCGGTGATAACCGGGTTGAGGCGATAGAACTTCTGGACATGACAAACGGGCGAAAAGAGAGTTTGAAAGTTGACGGCGTCCTGATACATATTGGTATGGACCCTAATACAAACTACTTCGATGGTGTTGTACCGATAAACGATGAGGGGCAAATCATCGTGAACGACAGGATGGAGACGGAAGTGCCCTATCTGCTGGCCGCCGGCGACATCAGGAGCGGCTCACCCCGGCAAATAGTCACCGCCGTGGGTGACGGAGCAACCGCCGCCATCTCTGCCCAAAGGCTTCTCCAGGAACTGGAATAAATAAAAGGAGACTCAGATGCCCGAAGCAATTATTTATGAGAAGAAAAACCATGTAGCGGTTCTGACAATGAACCGGCCCGAGGCGATGAATGCTATGAATGCCCAGATGAGAGAGGAAATGGGGGAGGCGTTCGAGGATTTCAAGGGTGATATTGACAGCTGGGTGCTTATCATAACCGGGGCCGGTGACAGGGCTTTTTCAGCCGGTATGGACCTCAAGGAGATGGCTGCCAGACTGGCCGGCGGCGCATCACCGGCCGGAGGGGGTCAAAATACTCCCAGCCTGATGGCCGGTAATACAGACATCTGGAAGCCGATAATCGCCGCTATCAACGGTGTGGCAGTCGGGGCCGGACTGGAGACAGCCCTCGCCTGTGACATCAGGATTGTGGCCGAAAGTGCCCGGCTGGGTCTGATGGAAGCCAAACGGGGCATTACTCCGGGAGGAAAAGGCACCATCAGATTACCCCTGCTGGTTCCGCGGGGGATTGCGATGGAGATGCTTCTCACCGGAGACCTCATCACGGCCGAGGAGGCCCACCGCATTGGCCTGGCCAACCAGGTTGTCCCCGGAGCCGAACTGATGGCGGCCGCCCAGAAAATGGCCGAGAGGATTATGGACTGCGCTCCTCTTGCCTTGCAATCGATTAAGGAAACGGTCCACAAGACGACCGGTATGCCGATAGAAGAGGCACTTCAGGCCCGTTTTGGCATTAATGTCAGCGCCACGGAGGACGCCAAAGAAGGGACGGCGGCCTTTGCCCAGAAAAGAAAACCCGAGTGGAAAGGGAGATAATATTGCTGCCTATGACCAGGCTGAAATTATATGCTCAGGGGCCGGACTGGGCCGCCGGTAAGGAACGGCTATGACGACCGGTGATTCTGCGGCTGTGCTGGACGGCCTTAAAGTTCTTGACCTGACCGAAGAGAGGGGCCTTTACGCCGGTAAAATGCTGGCTGATTTCGGGGCGGATGTAATCAAGATAGAAAACCCGGCAGGCAGCAAAGACCGGCAGGTGGGTCCGTTCAAAGATGATGTCCCCGGACTGGAAACCAGCCTGTATTTCATAAGCTTTAACACTAATAAAAGGGGTATCACCCTGAACCTGGACAGCCAGGCCGGTCAGGATATATTCAAACGACTGGCCGCCCAGGCTGATATAGTTATCGAGGATGCCGAAGTGGGCAGGATGGCGTCTCTGGGGCTGGATTATCCCGTCCTCCGAAAACTAAATCCACGCCTGATTATGGCCTCGATTACCGGTTTCGGCCAGACAGGGCCCTACAGTAATTATAAATCGCCGGACTTGGTGAGTTTTGCCATGGGCGGGCTGATGAATGTTAACGGACCGGAGAACGCCCCGCCCGTGGTCGCTCCCTGCGAGCAAACCCATTACAGCACGGCCGTAGCCACGGTTTTCGGCATTCTGACTGCCCTCTTCTTACGGGTGAGCACCGGGGAAGGCCAGCTGGTAGACGCCTCCGCCCACCAGGTCGGGGCCGCTCTCACCGGTGGAGTATGGGGGTACAGCAGCAGCTCGCAAATCAGGGAGAGGGCGGGCAGCCAGTTCGGGGCGGTTCCCGGGCGTATTTATCCCTGCAAGGACGGTTATGTCCATATTTTGACGATCCGGCCCAACCACTGGCGGGGCTTTCTCAATGTGATGGGGAATCCGGAGGTGTTGACCGGAGATGAATGGTACAGCGCCCCATACCGCAACGGCAATGTCGATATCATCGACGCTCATGTTACCGAGTACACAATGACCCATACCAAACTGGAGATTGCGGAGCAGTGCCAGGCAAACGGAGTGCCCTGCACGCCGGTCAATACGGCGGCGGATTTTACCCGGGACCCTCATATTAAAGAAAGGGAGTTTTTTACCGAAATTGAGCACCCGGTAATCGGCCGGCACTCTTACCCCGGTCTTCCCTATCAGTTCAGTAAGACACCCTGCAGCATTAACAGACCGGCCCCGCTGCTCGGTCAGCACAACAGTGATGTTTATTGCAATGAGCTTGGCTATACGGCCGACGAACTGGCCGAGCTCAAGGCGGCCAAAACCATTTAACCGGAGATTATTTCCCACCGGGAGATTAAAGGACAAATGACATTAGCCCTGAGCGGAATAAGAATTCTCGACCTGACGGACGCCATTTCCGGGCCGTTTTCCACCATGCTGCTGGCAAACTGCGGGGCGGAGGTCATCCGGATTGAATCTCTGCGCCACCTGGGGTTTCGTTTCGGGGGAGCCGGAGAAAACCCGGGATTTCCTCTGGAGTCTGAAGACTTTGATTTTACAAAGGTTGATACGAGCCTGCTGATGAGCCCTAATTTCAGCCGGTATAATCTCGATAAACTGAGTTTGGCATTGAACCTCACCAAGCCCGAGGGCAGAGACCTTTTCAATAAACTGGTCAAGTTGAGCGATGTGGTGGTTGATAATCTCAGCTTCAGCGTGATGAAAAACTGGGGATTCGATTACGATACTCTCCGGGAGATAAAAAAGGATATTATCGTAGTAAAAATTCCCTCACTGGGCAGAGGCCCCCATGAGCAATGGACTACCTGGGGGATGAACCTGCTCAGCTTTACCGGTTTCGCTCACGGCTGGGGACATCCGGACACCCCTATGGAAGAAAGGGCGGCCAATAACACCTACGGAGATTACATCGCCGGTATGAAGGCGGCTTCTACCATTCTGGCCGCCCTGTACAACCGGTCGAATAGCGGTGAAGGTCAATACATCGAGGTAGCCCAGGCCGAGGCGACGGCCTCAATGCTCGGACCGTATTTCATGGACTATTTCGTTAACGACCGCGTATCACCGCCCCGGGGCAACCGCCATCCCCAGTTCGCTCCTTATAACTGTTTCCCCTGCAAGGGAGATGACCGGTGGTGCGTGATAGCCGTGTCCAGTGATGAGGAGTGGCACCAGTTTTGCGGCGCGCTTGGCTCGCCGAAGTGGGCTGAGGACGCCAGGTTCCAGACGATGGAAAACCGGCTGAAAAACAACGAGGAACTGGAGGTAAACATAAAAGCCTGGACGAGGCAGTTTACCCCCCATCAGGTGATGAAGATACTGCAATCAGCCGGTGTCCCGGCGGGGGCTGTTCAGAATAGTGAAGACCTTTATTATGACCACCACTTGAGAAACAGGGGCCATATGTTTACACTAGACCATGGACAGCATGGAGAGATTACTTTTGACGGCCCACCGGTGCGTCTGGCCGCCGGGCAGAAGCCGCAGCCTGAAAACGCACCGAGGCTGGGCGAGCATAATGACTATGTCTATCAACAACTCCTGGGTTTAACCCGGGAGGAAATCAGACAGTTGATAAAGGACAAGGTAATTTTCTAGAGAGGCCGTTCCGGGCTGCCGACCGACCGGCAGGGAAGGTCCGCAACGCGGGGAACAGGCGCCTAAAAAAAGGAGGGAAGGGTATGGAATTTTTCGATATGAAGAACAAAGCTGCCATCGTGGGGGTGGGGTACACGGAAGAACAGGGGACGGTTCCGGACAGGAGCGCCCTCAGTTTTGCGGCGGAGGCATCCAAAAACGCTATTGAAGATGCCGGGTTAAAACTGGAAGACATTGACGGTCTGCTGATTCAGCCGACTATCGGCCAGCAGTCCTATACGGTGGCAGCCCACCTGGGACTGGACAACCTCAGGCTGCTTGCCAATGAAGACGCAATGGGGGCCAGCGCCGCCTGTATCACCAACCATGCGGCTTTAGCAGTGGCCACCGGGCAGGCAAACTATGTGCTTTGCCTTTACGGCACAAACAGCCGCTCAGGGAGACGACCGGGAGGAGGCGGAGGACCGGGAGGGACCGGGCCGGCCTTCGGGGTATTCGGAGCGGCGATGGAATATGCACTGGCCGCCCGGCGGGGAATGCACGAATTTGGGACGGGACAGGACACCTGGGCCGAAATAGCAATTTCCCAGCGCAAGTGGGCCAACCTCAACCCCCGGGCTACTTTTTACGAGAGGAAAATGGACCTTGATGATTACATGGCCGAACCCTGGGTGGCCGACCCGCTGCGACGGGCAGACTGCTGCCTGATAAGTGACGGCGGCCGGGCCTTCATCGTCACCACGGCGGAACGGGCCAAAGACCTGAAACAGCCTCCCGTGCTGGTCAGCGGGATGGGGCAAAACCACCACACGGCCGCTCCGGCCCAGTCGGACGCTTTGGCAGGCCCGACCGGAGCCCAGAAATCAGGGGAAATGGCCCTCAAGATGGCGGGTATCACCCTGGCTGACATAAGCGCCGCGGAGATATATGACTGCTTCACCTATACGGTAGAAATCACCCTCCAGAGCTACGGCTTTTTCGGGCCGGGTGAGGGGAAGGACTTTTTCAAGAACGGACGCACCGGACCGGGCGGCGAGTTCCCGGTGAACACATCCGGCGGATTGCTCTCAGAGGTCTACTATATGGGGTTCACCCCTCTTACAGAGGGCGTGATGCAGATGCGCGGCCAGTGCGGTGAGCGCCAGATTAAAGACCCCAATTACATCCTGTGCAGCAGCAACGGCGGAATCCTGCAGACTCACGGCACGATTATTTTAGGGAGGTAACCACCAATGACTCAGGGATATACAAAACCATTACCCGGCGTTGATGAAGAAAATAAACCCTTCTGGGATTATTGTAAACAGCACGAACTGCGGATGCAGAAGTGCCTGAAGTGC
>JAZFUC010000088.1:0-4311 GCA_036446995.1 Dehalococcoidales bacterium
CTGCTGGTAGACGCGCTGACGGCCGTAATGCTGGTAGCGGTTACCCTGGTCAGCCTGATGGTACAGATTTATTCCCAGGGCTATATGAAGGGTGACCCCGGCTATCACCGTTATTACGCCTGGATGTCACTATTCACCGCCTCCATGCTGGGGGTAGTCCTGGCCGATAACCTGCTGATGATTTTCGTCTTCTGGGAACTGGTGGGCCTCTGCTCTTACCTGCTCATCGGCTTCTGGTTCCACAGGCCGGCAGCCGCCAATGCGGCCAAGAAGGCGTTTATCGTTACCCGGCTCGGAGATTTCGGTTTCCTGGCCGCCATTCTGCTTATTTTCGCCGAAACGGGCACATTTGATATCGCGGAACTACACGGTCTGGCCGCCGCCGGCGTCCTGGCCGGCAGTGTCCTGACCTGGGCGGCCATCGGCATCTTTGCCGGAGCGGCCGGCAAATCAGCCCAGTTTCCCCTCCATGTCTGGCTGCCCGACGCTATGGAGGGCCCGACTCCGGTCAGCGCCCTGATTCATTCGGCCACGATGGTCTCGGCCGGTGTCTTCCTGGTCGCCCGCACCTTCCCCCTCTTCGCCTACTCGGTAGAAGCGGTAACCACGGTGGCGATTATCGGCGGATTTACGGCCATCTTCGCCGCCTCAATGGGGCTGGTGGCGACCGATATCAAGCGGGTGCTGGCCTATTCCACCATCAGCCAGCTTGGTTATATGATGCTGGGACTTGGAGCAGCCGGAATGGCCATTGCCTACGGAGGCGATGCCACGCTGGAGGCAGCCAAAGCGGGAATCGCCATCGGTATCTTCCACCTCTTTAACCACGCCTTCTTCAAGGCCTTATTATTCCTCGGGGCAGGCAGCGTTAACCACGCCACCGGCACCTTTGACATGCGCCTGATGGGCGGCCTGCGCAAGGTTATGCCCTGGACATATATCACTTTCCTGATTGGCTCGCTCAGCCTGGCGGGTATCTGGCCGCTAGCCGGGTTCTGGAGCAAAGACGAAATTCTGGCTGTGGCCCTGGAGAACCAGCCCGTCCTCTTCGCCCTGGCCCTGCTAACAGTACTTATGACCGCTTTCTATATGTTCCGGGCGCTTTTTCTTACCTTCGGCGGCGACTATAAAGGCGGCGACCCTGAGACCGGGGGACATCCCCACGAATCGCCCCCGGTGATGGTGATGCCGATGGTAGTCCTGGCCGTACTGGCCGTAATTTCCGGTTTCTGGAACGTCGGCGGGAAGTTTAGCCAGTTTATGGGTGAGGCTCATCCCCACGCTCCCGGTTTATTTACCGTGCTGGGACAAGCATTACCCTGGATATCCCTGATAATGGCCGGGCTGGGTATTCTGCTGGCCTGGGCAATGTACAGCAAGAAATCAATTTCCCCTGAGAAAATCGGCCAGATGTTTAAACCCGTTTACACTCTCTTCCTGCGTAAATACTGGTTCGATGAGCTGTATGAAAACATCATCGTTAGAATCAGCCTGATAGGCGGACTTTTCTCCGGCCTGGAGAAAATCGATACTTATGTAGTGGACGGAGCCGTCAACGGCACCGCCCGGGCCATCTCTACCGATGGCGAGGTTATGAAAAAAATACAGACCGGACAGCTTCAGCTTTACGGCCTGTTTATCGGCATTGGCGTTGTAGCCATTGTCCTGGCGTTGTTTATCTTTGGCTAAAAAGGAGTGGGCATAGTTGGAATTTAATTATCTGCTATGGATAATTTTCCTGCCGCTGGTAGGGGCGATTCTGATTGCCCTGATACCCGGACTGTCGGAGCGGGCCATCAAGTACCTGGCCGCCCTGTCCGCCGCCGTCCCGCTGCTATTATCCGTTATCGCTTTCGTCAATTTTGACAAATCGATAGCCGGATTCCAGTTTCAGGAAAAGGTTTCCTGGATTCCGGCCATTAACGCCAACTTCCACCTGGGAGTGGACGGCCTGAGCCTGCCGATGGTGGTATTGACCGCTTTCCTGGGCCTGATGGTGGTTTTCATTTCCTGGAAGATTAACCTGAGGGTGCGCGAATATTTTGCCTGGCTGCTGGTGCTGGAAGCCAGTATCCTGGGCGTCTTCTGCTCCCTTGACCTGCTGCTCTTCTTCGTCTTCTGGGAGATTGAGATTATCCCGATGTATTTCCTGATTTCTATCTGGGGTTCGGGCAGAAAGGAATACTCTTCAATCAAGTATGTGCTTTTCACTCTGTTCGGCAGCGCCCTGATGCTGGCCGGTATTCTCAGCCTCTACTTCACCACCGGCAGCCTGAGCATCGTGGACCTGGCCGGCAGCGGACTGGCCGCGGCCCAGGCGATTATCCCGGCGGGGGTCATTTTCTGGCTGTTGACCATCGGCTTTGCCGTCAAGCTGCCGGTATTCCCTTTCCACACCTGGCTGCCGGACGCCCATACGGATGCCCCCACGGCCGGCAGCGTAATGCTGGCCGGGGCCCTCATCAAGATGGGTGGCTACGGTATTATCCGGGTGGTGAGCATCTTTCCCCAGGCGGCCCGGGACTACGCTCCCCTGCTGATGACCATGGCGGTTATCAGCATACTCTACGGGGCCGCTTTAACACTGAGGCAGACCGACCTCAAGAGGATGATTGCTTACAGCAGCGTCAGCCACATGGGCTTCGTGCTGCTGGGTATTTTTGCCCTGGGTGAAGTAAGTCTGACCGGGGCGGCCCTGCAAATGGTAAGCCACGGACTGCTCACCGGCCTGCTCTTTGCCGTGGCCGGTCTGACTATACACAACGTAGGGGAACGCGACCTCCGCAAGCTGGGCGGCCTGGCCCGGCAGATGCCGGTGGTGGCCGTCGTCTTCTCGATAGCCGGGCTCGGTTCCCTGGGCCTGCCGACTACCAGCGGTTTTGCCGCCGAGTTCATCACATTCGCGGGCAGTTTCTCAAGCACCCTGGTTGAAGGCGCCCGGGTGTTCACCCTGCTGGCGGTGTTCGGCATCGTACTCGGGGCCGGCTACATTTTATGGATGATACAGCGGACCTTTTACGGTCCGGTAAAAGATGAATACAACGGAGTCAGGGACGGGGACGGCCTGGAAAAGGTCTATATGTTTGCCTTCGTAGCCCTGATTATGGTGATCGGCATCTATCCGGCTATTCTGACCGATATCATTACTCCGGCTGTTTCGACCATAGCCGGTTTATTCGGCGGTTAGTATAAGGAGTATATCGTGAATCTAGGCCTCTTTGTACCGGAGCTGGTTTTAGCGGCTACAGCTATAGCCGTAATCCTGCTTGACCTCTTCGTGGAGAAAAAGGGTCTGCTGGCCGCCGTCGGTGTTGTCGGCCTGCTGGTATCAGCCGGTTTCACCCTGGCTATGTGGGGCACTTCCGAGGCTATTTTCAGCGGCATGCTGGCCGTTGACGGATTCTCTCTCTTCTTCAAGCTGCTCTTTTTAGGCGTCGCCGGACTGGTGATACTGGCATCCCAGGACTATGTTTCCAAATTCTCCAATTTCCGCGGGGAGTATTACGCCCTGGTTCTGCTCTCAACGCTGGGAATGATACTGATGTCGGCTGCCCAGGAGTTAATCACAATCTACATCGCCCTGGAACTGACCAGTATTTCTCTCTATATCCTCTCAGGTTTCCTGAAAGACAAGAAATCAAGCGAGGCCTCGCTGAAATACCTCCTGCTGGGGGCGATATCCTCGGCGGTGCTGCTCTTCGGCATGGCCCTGGTCTTCGGCTTCACCGGCAGCACCGAACTGGGCCAGATTGCCGCCTCGATTGCCGGACTGGGTTCGACCGGAGTCACCGCCAACCCGGCCCTGATAGTGGGAGTGGTAATGCTGATTGCCGGTTTCGGCTTCAAGATTGCCGCCATCCCCTTCCAGCTGTGGGTGCCTGATGTTTACGAGGGGGCTCCCACCCCGGTGGTGGCCTTTCTCTCTGTCGGCAGCAAGGCCGCCGGCTTTGCCCTTATCCTGAGGGTCTTTTCCTCCGCCTTCGGAATGTCTGACTGGCTGAGTATGGGCTGGGCCTCTGTCTTTGCCGCCCTGGCCGCCATCGGCATGTTCGTCGGCAACATATCGGCCATTCCCCAGGTAAATATCAAGCGGATGATGGGTTATTCCAGCATTGCCCAGGCCGGCTACCTCATGGTGGGGCTGGCCGCGATGGGGGTTTCCGCCTCCACCGATACAAGCGGGCAGAGCAGCGTTATCTTTTTCCTGGCCGGCTACGCCCTGGCTAACCTGGGCGCCTTCACCGCCATTATCGCCATCTCCAACAAGGTGGACAGCGACCTTATCGAGAGCTATTCCGGAATGTTTAAACG
>JAZFUC010000089.1:0-3522 GCA_036446995.1 Dehalococcoidales bacterium
ACCTCCATAATGAAATCTCTTCCCTTCGGTCTGCCCAAGCTGGCCGTCTCCAGCACGGCCTCCATGTCCGGGTTCGCCTCAAGGGCCATCGGCACAGCCGATATTACCCTGATGCACTCGGTAATAGAGATTGCCGGTCTGAATGACCTGATGAAAAATGTCCTCTCCAGGGCGGCCGGAGCAATCTGCGGAATGGCCGAAGCCGCTGATAAAACCCCTCTTTCCCTGAGCGGTCAAGGTGAAAAACGGCTGATAGCTATGACCCAGATAGGTCTGTGTGAAGACTGCGCCGTTAACATCCGCCTCCAGCTTGAGAAGAGAGGTTATCAGGTAATCGGTTTTTCGGCCGCCGGCATCGGCGACCGGGCGATGGAAGAGATTATAAACGACCGGAATATATTCAAAGCCGTGATAGACCTGGTTACCGGAGGCGTAGGCGAAGAGTTGCTCGGCTTTGGCAGGGCAGCCGGTCAGGACCGGCTCGAAGCCGCCGGCCGGCAGGGAATTCCCCAGATTATCGCTCCCTGCGTCGTCAACCTGGGCAGCCCGGCCCGGAGGAACTACAAACCGGAATACGAACAGAGAAAGAAGTACCAGTACGATGCCGTCCGTACCTTCATCAGGCTGTCCGGAGAAGAGTTAACGAAGGTTGCGGACCTGATGGCCGAAAAACTCAACCGGGCGCTGGGCCCGGTTAAGGTGCTGATTCCCCTGGGCGGCTGGTCTTCAGTGGACCGGCGGGGCACCGATTTTTATGATGGAGACCTTGACCGCGTCTTTACCAAACAACTTAAAAAACAGCTGAAACCGGAAATAGCTGTCAGGGAAGTAGACGCCGACCTTGAATCCCCCGAGTTTGCCGAGGCGGTGGTGCAGGCCTTTGATGAGGTGATGACAGCCTGATTCCAGGCGCCCCCCCGGTTTTACTTATACACCCCGTACTCCTTGGCGGCTTCCATCATCGCCCGCAGGCATTCCGGTTTGGCCATATCCAGGCTGACTCCTCCCGCCAGTATATAGCCGCCGCCCGGAGCGCAGGTCTCTATCAGGTTCCGGCAGTATGCTGTGACATCATCAGGTGTGGCGGTGGTCAGCAGGCTGGTGGGCACGTTGCCCTGGATACAGCATTTATCTCCCACCACTTTTTTGGCGTAGGCCATATCCGTCTTATCGAACAGCCAGGCGACGGCCCCTTTGGGAAACTCGTTGCAGGTCTCCAGGCGGGTCTCATAGCTGCCTTCGGCAAAGAGCACCGGAATAATTCCTTCTTCAATCAGGGCCCACATAAACTTGCGCAGGGAGGGCCAGTAGAATTTTTCAAAGTCCTTGTCGGACATAAAGCCGTCGGCCCCCTTATGGAGCACGAAAAAGGCCGTCGCACCCCGGGAGGCGTTTACCGCTTTGATGGTGGAATCAATGGACAGCTCGGTTATTACATCGATGGCTTCCAGCAACTTGTCAGGCTGGCGGTACATATCAAACATTATGCCCTGGGTGCCCCTGAGAGTATCGCCGATGGTATCAAAGGGAGCTTTGGCCAGGCCGCCGAGCACGGCCGGGGGGACACCCGCCTGCATAGCTTCGGTGGTAAGCCTGCCGACCACTGCCAGCCACTGGGGTAATTCTTTTCCGATATCAATAATGGCCTGCATAGTAGCCTGCAATTGCGGGTTCATAAAGGGAAGGAAATACATCGCCGGCAGTTCCCAGATATCCGTGAACGACTGTAAAGTGGTAAAAGGCTCAAAAAGGCCGAAGGCACGGGGCATATAGGTCCTCATCCAGTAATCAGAAGGATTTCTGATAAGGGCGTCATACTCATCGGCCTTCATATACTCGCCCTCTACAAACTGATGCCCGGTGGCATCATCAGGCAGGCCGTGACCGGGCCAGCGGTAGAGGCGGTAGTCCAGCTTATCGTAGACCCTGCCCTGCAAAACCATGCCCGGGGCCATAAATGAGTCCATATCAAACTCATCAAGATATTTTTTCCACACCCGGTAGAGTTCATCATAATCATACATCACCGTTTTCAGGCTGGATCCGGCATACTGGATGGGGAAGTTGGCTACCGGCAGTGAAACCGGCACCCGGTCCGGCTCTTTCATTTTATAAGCGTCAACTACTCTGTTTAAACGGGCCCAGTAGCCCTCTTCAGCTTCCGGGCTGGTGAATTTCACATCGGGCGGCGTCAGCCACCACTTGAACCGTTCTTCTCTTCTCTCATCGGGTGTTAATTCCGCCCATTCCTTGTCCATCCAGAACTACCTCCTGTTATTCTTGCTGTCGGTTAGATAAAACAACGATGAAATGCCGTATTTCATCGTTGTTAGGCGCAGTTTATGTCATTTAGCCTGGCCTGTCAACGGTACATAGTGGCCCGTAAGGTTAACGGGCCTGCAGCAACCTTACTCTTTGACGGCACTTGCGCTGACCGCGGATCCAACCTGGTCACAGCTGGCTTAACGAAAACGGCCCCCGGTACGGTATAATATAATAAGAGTATTAAAGTTCAGGTGGTAAGATAAAGGCGCGTTAAGCGCGGGATATGAAAGAATTAAGCCATAGCTCCGGCATTACTATTTCAGATATAAGAAGGTCTCTACTGAACGGGGGGAATGTATCCCCGCTTTTACCCGTTTTGAAAACAGCCACGGGAAACGCCCCGGTAACTGGCCTGCTCTCCACCGGACTGCCAGTAGAACTTCCGTTGGCTACAGCCCTCCTCGAACCCCTGGACGAAGGACTGGCTTCTCTGGTCAGGCAATGGGAAACAGGCCGGAAGTCTGATGCGCTGCCTGTCGGTAAAGCCGAGTTTGTTATGGTCGGCGCCGCCCGTTACGGGCGCAATGTCAGCGCTCATCTGGAAGCGATAATAGACGAAGTCAAGCCCGATATCGTTACCATTGATGTCTCTCCTTCCTTATTGGGGGCCAATATGCTCTACTGCTATGGAATACCGGCGGCCACAGGCTTGTCCGTCTTCGGTGAAATCAGGGACCTGAAAAGCGGTCAGCTTTACACTTCTGATGCCTTTTACCCCGGCAATGCCTGCCAGACGGCCATACTGAAATGCTGGCTGGATAAAATTCCCCTGGTGCCGGTGGGCAGACCGGAAAAGCCGGTGAAAACAGCAATGGGGATAACCAATGGGGAAATGCCCCAGCCCCTTATCTCGGAAATATACGGCGTCTTCGATGACCTGCTTGATGAGGCGGCCGGATTAAAAACGGCCTCAGTAATTGAAAACAACCGCCTGATTTGCTCCCGTCTCAGCACCTGGATAAGAACTGATTTGTCCCGGCAGCAGGTCAGGGAATCGGGTTATATCGCCAGCCGGATTGGGGATATCTCCTCTTTCAGGACAAAAGGGAACGGGAAACTCAAGATTCTCTCCATCGTTGATATCCCCCAGTTTGAGAACACCCGGTATTCACTGGAACTGCTTGAAAAGGGGATTACCGATGAGGTATATGTCTCTCCCAAAGAGGACAACCCGGCGTCTGTCATGTACAGCCGCTA
>JAZFUC010000090.1:0-4116 GCA_036446995.1 Dehalococcoidales bacterium
TGAAACAGCCTGTTCCCGCGATAACCCCTCATTAACTTCATTCATCGAGTTTGTGCGCTGCTCCCCGGACAACATCCCCGGTTCCAGACGGGTACCCGGTCCGAAAAAGGCGCTTTCCGGTTCATCCGGCACCCGGTTTTCTGGAATTGCGTCTCCTCCGGCCATATAAGAACCTATCGATGTGGCCCCAATCCCGGCTGCCAGCAAGTCATTTTTATCACCCTTGGTCAGGAAAATGTCTATGCTGATGGCTGCCCTTTTGCCTGAACCAATGGCCTGGACGATCGAGCGGATGGAGGAACCGACATCACCGCCGGCAAATACGCCCGGTACAGGGGTTTCCAGCGTATTGGCGTCAATTTTTAAGCGGGAGCCGTCTTTCATCTTGGCATCCGCAAAGGACAGGTCGGTCGCCTGGCCGATGGCCACGATAACGGTGTCAGCGTCTATGACACTGGTCTTGCTCTCGTCATAGCTGGGGCTGAAGTTGCCTTGCTTGTCGAACGCCGAAACGCATGACTTAAGCTCGATGCCGGTCAACTTCCCAGCCTGGGTATTGATTTTATTTACTCCCCAGCTGCAGGAGATGGTGATGCCCTCCGCCTCAGCGAGTTCTATTTCTGATTCGTAACTGGGCAGAGTGTCACGGGTTTCCAGGGTCACCATGGTGACTTCCTCGGCGCCGAGCCGGCGGGCCAGGCGGGCCGAGTCGGTGGCTACGTTACCGCCACCGATGACGACCACCTTCTTACCCACTTTGGCATTATTATCGAGCCTGGACTGGCGAAGAAATTCGAGTGCGCCGATAACATCCGGAGCGTCTTCTCCGGGAACGCCCAATTTCTGCGAGCCTGGAGCTCCGGTAGCGACGAAACAGGCATCATAGTCGTTGGTTAACGCTGTGAAGGCTTTGGCATCTACCGGGCTGTTGACCTTGATATCAACGCCAAGTGAAGCCACCAGCTCTACCTCACTATCAACTACCGATGCCGGTAATCTGTATTCAGGGATATTGACACGGGGAATGCCGCCGGCCACCGGCTGGGCTTCATATACGGTTACCTTATGGCCGAGGACGGCCAGGTAGTAGGCGCAGGTAAGACCGGCCGGTCCTGCTCCGACCACTGCCACTTTTTTTCCGGTGGCGGGCCGCTTTTCCGTTTGTTTCCCGTTCTTCGGTGTACCATAGTCAAAAGCCGCCCTCTCGAGGGCATTTGTGGCTACTCCCTGGTCAAGTGGTATACGGGCGCATTTCTCCTCGCAAGGATGGAAGCAAACCCGGCCGCAGACTCCGGGGAAGGGATTCTCGGCTCTGATGTTTTCCAGGGCATCCTCAAACTGGCCTCTATCGATATAATATGTGGTCCACCTGATAGCCTCTCCAGCCGGGCAGCTTTCTTCACAACGGGCAATTCCCCCTGCTTTGGGGCTGTTGCGGACCATGACATCTGTTCGGCACTGGTCCGCGCAGCGGTAGCAGCTTATGCAAATCTCAGGGTCGATTCTGACCGACTGGCAGGGTGTTGCCGGGTTTGGTACCAAAAAAGCTTCGTTGTTCATCTACTTGCCTCCACTTCACCCAGACTCGCATGAGCCTCGTAATTGGCCTTGAAAGTAGCCGCATTAGGCTCCGCCAGATAATAGTCCAGGGGGAGGCTTCCGGTAACTACCTTGTCATCCTGGAGTTTTAAGGTTATATACTTATGCCATTCCTTCGGTTCGACTTCAGGATAATCCACCCGGTTAAAGTCCAGCAGCTTGCTGCTGGCCGTGCGTGCCAGTGAGGCATTTATGATGACTTCGCTGATGGTGAGCCTGGACAGACATTCAATATAGCGCTCCAGTTCATGAGGGTTTCTGACATATGTGCGGCTTACCTCACTCTCCCGTATGGAATCCAGCCACCACAGTCCCATATTCAGCATACGCTCGCTTTTGTAAGCGCCGCAGTATATCTGCATTATCCTGGCAACCCCTGAATTAAGTTCCTTCCAGCCGATATCCCCCGGCTGGCCGACGCACTGATAGATGCGGGCTTTTTCAGCCTCTATCTGTTTCCTGTCCGGAACCGGAGAATCAACGGAGGCGGCGTTTTCAGCCGCTTTTCTACCAGCGTAACGCCCGGTAGTGGCGGCGCCGGGATGACCGCCGTTTTGTCCGGCTATCTGGTTTCCAGCCGCGTAAAGGCCGGGTAAAGTCGTCTTCAGGTCCCAGTCAACTACCAGACCGCCGCTGCCCCAGCCGCCACCGGCTGAAGCGGTTCGCCATAATGGCGGGCCGGCGCCCTCGCCTCCGACCTCAATTTTATTTATCGGCGTCTGCATCATATCTTTGTCAGGGTCAAACCCGGCTTCTCCGAAGACCTGATAAACAGGGACGCGGGTTTTCCCTTCATTGGCGACCATCAGACCCCAGATTGCCCGCCGTTCGTCTTCGGGCATACTGGGAAGGTCGGCATAAAGGGGAAGGACCAGCTCACCGCTGGCAATCATTTTGTTGATGTTGGGAGTCGGAGTCGAGCCCGCGTGATCGATGCTTCTATCGGAGACATCTTCCACGATGTTGCCCTCCCTGTCGACCCAGGGGATCTGTTTACCGTTGGCATCTACAATATTGCAGGGGTACCAGGTATTAGTGGGGCTGCCCACCCCGAAGCGGGGCCATCCGAAACTGCCGTGGGCCGGGCCCTTGCTCCGCTCCATCAGAGAAAGTTCAGCCCCAGCCCTCCAGGCGGCGGCGGTTCCCTCACCGACATTATTAGGGTCATCCAGGTGCACGGCTGACCCGGTCAGTTCTGTATTGAATACCCAGATACCTGAGTATTGGGCGGCGCTGAGAATTGTCGATTTGGCATTGACTATGTAAAATTCACCCGTGCGTACGTTGACCCCCATGGCGCCAATTACCCGGCTGCCCGGTTTTCCGTTTTCGGTGAGAAGGCCGGTAACCATAATCCGGTCAATTACCTGGACGCCGAGTCGCAACAGCTCCTGGTACAGGAAAGGTTTGACCCTCGCGCCATTTACAACCCGGATATTTACGCGTGACTTGTAGTTATAGGCGAACAGAATCTTGGACTCTTCATCCCGCATCGGGGAGCCGGCAAATTCATCATCCTCGTCACGGAATTTCATCCCCATTTCCTCGCAGTCGAGCAGGGCATCAAAGGATTCCCGCATCGTGATGTAGCTGAGCATGCCGTTAACATAACCGCGTCTTCTGGCGCTGGACTCTGCGGCCATTTCGATATCACGAGTGCAGGCCGGGTTGGTGTAAGCGGCACCCCAGTGGTCTACTCCGGCTCCGCTGCAGCCGCTACGCACCGTGGCTGCCTTTTCGAGGATAATTACTTTCGAACCTCTCCTGGCAGCGTTGATGGCGGCGTGACAACCGGCGATACCGCCCCCGATTACTAGAACATCGGTAGAAAATTCATTTTCCTTACCGTAATTGACCGGATAAGGCCACCCGGAAGCGCCCTTTCCCGTCATTTCATCAATAACTGCCATTTCCTCCTCCTTTGCTTTAACCCGGACACTAAAATCTCCGGGTATTATGATACAGGGTGGGCCGAACCGGGTCGTCCGACCAATGCGGACAAGCGCAAATTCGGCTGGATTTATTTCTTCTGGCTATGATGATAATAACTTTTATGACTAAAACCTGTCAATGTCGGTAACTCGGGATTCCCGGTTGTTTTTCATACGGTACCGCGGGAAATAACCAGTTTTGTTGGCAAAACTGCTGGGACTGTATACATCCATCGGTGAGTAAAAGGGTAAAAGAGAATCTGAAACCTCTTACAGGCAAGGGTAGGGACGGAGAAAAGCAGGTGAAAGACCAGGAAACGCGCATCATGGCCGCTAAGGAACATCCTACCAGGACCACGCACGCTAACCAGACAGGCGACCTCGATGCTTCCTAATTTCCGGGTGGTTGACCGGGGCTATTATCAGCTGATGGTCGGGATTGACGACTACTCCCGTTTAATCCTGGTCTGGAGACTGCAGAAACAGCGGACTGGATTCAGTATCGGTCCCTTCTTGGTAAACAAAACGAAGGAACCTTTTTCGGGTAATGGTATAGGCCGAAACTAACCAATTGCCCTGTTAAAGC
>JAZFUC010000091.1:0-4435 GCA_036446995.1 Dehalococcoidales bacterium
CGGTTTATGACTGCCGGGGGGGCTGGTGCCCTCATACTTATAGTAAATCTTGGCAGGAGTGTCCAGGGCTTTCTCCAGTCGATAGGCCCGGTGCAGGACGGTGGGCCGCCAGGTGCGGTAGATGGTCTGAACTTCCTCCGGGATATCAATGTATTGGTCCGGACTGAACTCCTGCATAATCAGGGCCATCGGGAAGAGAGGAGCCAGGTCATCCGGCGTCACTGAATCACCCCGGCCGGGGTGAAGGACGGCCGGTAGCGGTTCCGGCATGTCCGGCAGGATGTTATACCAGCGGGTTGGCATATCCTTCTCATCGAGAATAAACTTGGTTCTGTCCATTTTTCCTCCTGTACTTATTGGTGTTTAATTCTTAATAACCAGTAACTGATTTTTAAATATATATTGTGCCTGCCTGGTTTGTCAACCGAACCGAGACCGGACTCTGGCTCTACCATACAACCTCATCCCCATGTGTCCCCCCCCGATATAATCGGGGGGAGTGTAAATTGAGGAGGGGCTTGCTCCCTCTCTAATATGTTTCCTGATTCCCTTCCCAAAGGATTATCGAGACTCGCAATGACGGCTGGAGCAGGTAGTTTGAAGGGGCTACGCCCCTTCAAACAAAACCATCCCCCTCTCCTCTTCAAAGAGAGGGGGATTAAGGGGGTGAGGTTAACCGGATTATAAATATACACTTCCCCTAATAACGTATATAATCAAGCATACGCAGAGAGAACCTGAAGATAAGCTCCTTGCTTTAGGCCAGGCTATATGCTATTATTGAAAATGTCCCTTGCGGGACGCTCGGTTTTATACGACCAGTTTAGGAAGAGGTGCTGAAGATTTACGCTATAATTGAGACCGGCGGCAAGCAGTACCGGGTTACAACCGGCCAGGTCATAGATGTTGACCTGATGCATGTGACTGAAGGTAACACTATTGAGCTGGACAGGGTACTGCTCATTGGCGATGAAGATAAGGTAACCGTGGGCACCCCCACCGTGGAGGGAGCACGGGTACTGGCAACCTCGCAGGGTGAGGGCAGGGGCAAGAAGACGATTGTCCTGAAGTACAAACCCAAGGTGAGGTACCACAAGAAGACAGGACACCGCCAGGGCTATACCAGGCTGAGTATAGACAAGATAATCGAACCCGGTTCTAAACCGGTCAAGAAGACGACCCGCCGACGTAAAAGCGAGGTAACGGAAAATGGCTCATAAAAAGGGCGGCGGACGCACCAAGAACGGCCGGGACAGTCAGTCAAAACGGCTCGGGGTGAAGAGATACGCCGGAAACACGGTTAACGCCGGAACCATACTGGTGAGACAGCGGGGCACCCGCATTAAACCGGGTAACAATGTAGGCGTGGGCCGGGACCATACCCTCTTCGCCCTGCTTAACGGTATTGTCCAGTATGAACCCGCCCCCAAAAAGAGGAGGAAAGTCAGCGTTTACGCAGACTAAACATATGAAAGAGAAGATCCATCCCCAGTATTTTGACGACGCCAAGGTTAGTTGCGCCTGCGGCTACAGCTTCAATGTAGGAGCCACCAGGAAAGAAATGAAGGTGGAGACCTGCAGCCAGTGCCATCCCTTTTACACCGGTGAGCGCAGATTAATGGATACCGCCGGCAGGGTAGAGAGGTTTAATCGGCGCTACAAGAAGACCGACTAGGCGGCGGTATGCGGGGTTAATAATGAAAACAGGAGCGGTTCTACCAGACCGCTCCCTTTTACTTATCGGGGGAATTATTTTGGCAAAGAGGTTTTATTACGGGGGTCAGGCGGTGGTGGAGGGCGTGATGATGCGCGGCCGGAAAACCATGGTCACCGCGGTGCGCCGCAGTGACGGGGAAGTAGTCATGGACTCACAGTCCCTCTCCGGTTTCTATACCGGCTGGATACGGAAGACCCCCCTGTTACGGGGGGTTGTCGTTTTAGTCGAGGCAATGGCCCTGGGAATCAAGGCCCTGATGTTTTCCGCCAATGTATCCCTTGATGAAGAAGGGGAAGAGGTATCGCAATGGTTGCTCTGGGCTATCGTCGCCGGGTCCCTTGCCTTCTCCGTCGTCCTCTTTTTCATCGCTCCCCTGTTTATCACCCGGCTTTTTAATTTCAATTCATCCCTGTTATTCAACCTGGTAGACGGGTTAATCCGGGTGGTGTTTCTGGTCTCGTACCTTAAACTTATGACACTGCTGCCGGATATCAAGCGCACTTTTGCCTATCACGGGGCCGAGCACACGGTAGTCAACGGCTATGAGGACGGGGTGCCCCTGGAACTGGAAGCGGTGAGGGGGTACGGCAAGGAGCATGTCCGCTGCGGCACCAGCTTCATCTTCGTGGTGCTGGTTATCTCCATCTTTGTTTTCGGAGTTTTCGGCCTGCGCTCGATCTGGGTAATGGTGCTGTCACGGGTGGTGCTCATCCCGATAATCGCCTCTATCAGTTACGAGGCCATCTTTTTCGGCGCCCGGCATACTCATAACAGGGCAGTCAGGGCGATGCTGGCCCCCGGATTGTGGCTCCAGTCACTTACGACCCGGAAACCGGATGACAGCCAGCTGGAGGTGGCTATCACCGCTTTACAGAAGGTGGTAGAGGGTGACGAAGCGGAGGAAGCGGCCGAAGCTCCCGCCTGAAAGCCTTTCCCTGTCCAGTCCTACCCGGTCAGTTCCCGGAAAAAGCAAGTCTTGTTGCCGGTGTGGCAGGTTGGACCCAGGGGGTGGGCTTTGACCAGGACAGTGTTGTCTTCGCAGTTCTTCCATACTTCCCGTACTTTAAGGTAATTGCCAGAGGTGGCTCCCTTGTGCCACATCTCCTGGCGACTGCGACTGTAAAACCAGACATCCTCCCCGGCCAGGGTTTTGTCCAGGGCTTCTTTGTTCATAAAACCCAACATCAGCACTTCACCGGTGTCCGCGTCCTGGACAACCGCCGGCACAAGCCCTTTTTCATCAAAATTTATATCCATATTAATCGTCCTTCTTTAACGTCCTGTAATATGTTATAGGATGTAATCCCGTATCGCAAGCCCGGACGTATCCAGACGCGAGGGCCGCTATATTTTCCCAAATCTGGTACAATATCTACCAATACAACCCGGATGTAATCCCGTCTGACAAAAGGCTAATGAAAACAACCTTCATATTCGATTTCGATTATACTTTGGCCGATTCATCCAGGGGAGTTTATGAATGTACCAACTACGCTTTAAGAGCCATGGGAGAAGCAAGTTGCGGCTGGGAGGAGTGCTGTTCCAGGATAGGTCTGCCACTGAACGAAATATTTAACGGCCTGACCGGAAAGATTGATGCCGAAAGAGAGGCGGAATTCTTCCGCTTATTCACCGAGCGGGCCGACCAGGTAATGGCATCAAATACCGAGTTATTCGCCGGAGTACCCGCGCTGATCGACTACCTGGAGCGGCGGGGCCTGGCTGCCGGCATACTGAGCACCAAGTTTGGCTACCGGATACGCCAGATATTAGCCCCCCACGGCTTGGCCGATAAGTTCTCTCCTATTATCGGCGGAGAAGATGTCACCAACCTCAAGCCGGACCCGGAAGGATTAAGACAGTTTCTATTGATAACATCAACTCCCGCGGAGCAGGCCGTTATGGTGGGGGATAGCCTCACGGATGCGGAAACGGCCCTCCGGGGAGGGGTCGATTTCGTGGCCGTTCTATCCGGGAAGACGGTTGCCGGGCAGTTCAAGAAATACACTCCGCTGGCTATACTCGGCTCGGTGAACGATATCCCCGAATTTTATGAGAGCCTTAGCGAATGAGACGAGGCAGCAGACTATAGTGGTTGGCTATTCCACCGCCTTGAGGGCATGTTTGAGGTCGATGTCCCCGGTATAGAGGGCCTTGCCGATAATGGCGCCCTCCGCGCCGAGCTGTTTCAGCATCCTGAGGTGGTTGAGGCTGGCAATGCCGCCGGCGGCAATTACCGGATGCCTGATTTCAGCGGCCAGCTCGGAGAAAGCCGCGAAGTTAGGCTCGGTCAGGGTGCCGTCCCGGCTGATATCGGTATAAATAAACCTTTTAACCCCCAGCCGGACCATTGAAGCGGCAAACTCCAGGCCGTTAATTTCTGTATCCTGCTTCCAGCCGCGCACGGCTATGTGTCCCTCCCGGGTATCGATACCGACGATGATATATTCCCCGTAACGCCGGCAGACTTCTTCAACCAGAGAAGGATTTTCAAGCGCGGCGGTGCCCAGTATAACCCGTTCGATACCGGCTTTCAGCCACCGTTCCACTGCCTTAAGGCTGCGGATGCCGCCCCCCAGCTGGACGGGCACCCAGATAGCCGTGGCCAGGTTATTAATAACCTCTTCGTTACAGCTCTCTCCATCCTGGCTGGCAGCCCCGTCAAGGTCAACTATATGAATCCGGGTCGCCCCCATTGACTGCCACCTGAGGGCCATC
>JAZFUC010000092.1:0-10460 GCA_036446995.1 Dehalococcoidales bacterium
GGCTGGCTGGTAGACAAATATGGTCCCCGCCGGGTGGTTACGGTGGGGGTTTTTATTATGGGCCTGGGTCTTATCTTCTTCGGAATGACCGATTCTCTCTGGATGTATTACGCCTCTAACATTGTTATCGCCCTCGGCACCGGTCTGCAGGGGCTGCTGGTAATGTCGGTAGCCATTAACCACTGGTTCCGGCGTAAACGCACCCTTGCCCAGTCGCTCTTTCTTCTCGGGTTCTCCATGGCCGGGGTGGTCGGCATTCCCATCCTGGTTCTGGTACAGATGAACATGGGATGGCAGACCTCGGCCATCGGCTCCGGTCTGCTCGTCTGGGCGGCCGGTTTTCCGGCTGCCCAACTGCTGCGCACCAGTCCGGAACCATACGGGCTGCAACCTGACGGAGACAAGCTGGATGCCGACATTACGCCTGAATCCACAGACAACGGTAAAGCAGAGGATTATGATTTTACCCTCAGGGAGGCCTTGCATACCCGGGCTTTCTGGCTGGTGGCATCCGGCTGGGCCGTAGGGAACCTGGGGATGGGAGCGGCGCAGGTCCATCTTTATCTCCACCTGGAGCAGGGATTGGGGCTGGCGGGAATTACGGCCGCCCTGGTATGGACGGTGGCCAGTATCGCCAACGTTCCTTCGAGAATTCTCGGCGGATACTTTGGAGATAAGGTGCCCAAAAACCTGCTTATCGGCGGAGCTACGATATCGGTGGCTATAGCCATTTTTGTGCTGGGTATCGCCAACAACCTGCAAATGGCCATGGTCTACGCCGTGCTTTACGGTATTGGTTGGGGAATACGGACTCCGGTGATGAATGCCATGCAGGGTGAGTACTTCGGGCGGAAGTCCCAGGGCGTAATCAGGGGCTGGCTGCAGTCATTTACCCTGCCCCTGACCATTGCCGGCCCTATCTTGGTCGGCTACATCGCTGATATTCAGGGAACCTACCGGAACGCATTTATGGGTTTGTCCTTCATTACGCTGGCCGGAGCCGGTCTTATCTTTCTGGCCGCTCGTCCCAAGCCTCCCCTCAACCCGGAACGGTAACCCCCGGAGTTTTAAGAATAATTGACAGTCCGGCGGTTCTGTTCCATAATGGGCACTACTTTTCACTGTGCCGGTTATCAGTTGAGATTCCGGCCGTAGATGGTTAACGGACCTGCTTAAATTAATGACCGGTCAACCCGACTGTAAGGGTAAATAACATCTTTTTAGGAGGCAATCTGATTATGAAAGCAGCGGTGCGGACAGAAGAAGGCGGAATAGAGATAAGGGATATGCCCGAACCGGAAATCAGCCCGGATATGGTAAAAGTGAAGATAGCCTACTGCGGGATATGCGGCAGCGAGCTGCATATGTTCGACCCCGAGTATACCTCCAGACCTTCCCAGTTCAAACGGCCGCCGGGGGCCGGGCCCAGAATTATGGGGCACGAAGCTTCAGGCACGGTGGCCGAGGTGGGCAGCAACGTCAAGGGCATTGAAATCGGCCAGAGGGTAGCCATGAATTTCCGCAGTTATTGCGGTTCCTGCTACTACTGCCGCAACAAGATGGAGCATTACTGCCAGGATGTGATTCCCGCCTCCGGTTCCTACGCCGAATACGCCATCTATCACAAGAGCGCAATTTATGTGCTGCCTGATAATATCAGCCTGGAACTGGGCGCCTTGCTCGAACCGGTTTCCGTGGCCGTGCATACTATAGACCTGGCTAATATCAAACCCGGGGGTAGCGTGGCTATACTCGGCGCCGGTCCCATCGGCCTGCTTATCCAGGAAGTAGCCATCATCGCCGGGGCAGCCAAGGTACTTGTCTCTGAGCCGGTGGCCAGCCGGAGAGAGCTGGCTGAAAAACTGGGAGCCACCGTCGTGGTCGATCCCATTAACGAGGACCTGGAGGAGGCGGTCAACCAGCTTACCGAGGGCCGGGGTTTTGACACCGTTATTGACGCCAGCGGCAAGCTGGATGTAGCCAAACAGGCCCTTACCCTGGCGGATAACTGCGCCACAGTGGTCTGGGCGGCAATGTACCCGGTCGGCGTGGAAATCGGTGTGCCGGCCTCGTATATGTACGCCAAGGAACTGACTATAAAAGGCGTCTTCGTATCTCCCTACAGTTTCACCAGGGCGCTTAACCTCCTTTCCGTTCTTGAGCTGGAACCATTAATCTCCATAATGCCCATCGAGCAGATAAACGAAGCGTTCCACCAGCTGCTGGATGGCAAAGGGCTGAAGGTATTGATTAAGCCCTGACGGGGTGTAATTGATTTAAAAGGGGAGTTGGTTTGATGGCTGAAAAAAAGTACGGGAAATATGTACTGACCGATTTCAAAGAAAACTCGAGAATACCTCAGATAGCCAGTCCCCAGGCCTATTTCAGGGGTGGGGAGCAGATTCCGGGGGCGAACCTTAATATGGGCTGGCAGGTTTTCACCCAGCCGATCCATCTGGAAAAAGAACCCCATACTCATAATTGTGACGAGTACCTCATTTTCCTGAGCGCGAAACTGCCGGATGGGTTTGATTTCAAAGCTGAGATTGAATTCTATATGGGTGAGGAAGAAGAAGAATTCATTATAAACAAATCCACCATCATCTATATACCCCAGGGGATGGCGCACTGTCCTTTGAATTTCAAGAGAATTGATGAACCGATTCTCTTCCAGGCTATTTTACTGGCCCCCCGGTTTACCAAACACGTAAACGGTAAGGAAATTATTTTCGAGGTTCCTAAAACCCTCTCTGAATAACCGACCGGTTTCAATGTAAAACAAAAAGGCGGGAGAGTTTAAACTCTCCCGCCTTTTTTTAGCTTATCAGGGTGATGGCGTTTAGTAACCCATCTCCTTCTTCAGGTCCTGGTCAATCCAGGCATAACGGGTAAGAGCAAGTCCCTGACCGTAGTAGTTCTTCAGCCACGGCCACCAGAAGGTGTATTGATACGGTTGCGGCCTCGGTATTACGAAAGCCTGCTCAAGAATGTAGGGCTTTACCTTCTTCCACTCTTCGTAGACCGCTGGCATATTTATAAACATGTTCTCGTTCATCGCGTTATGGATGTCTTCAAGATAAGTGTCTGCTCCCGGGGGATTGTTGATGCGGCTGGGGTTCAGAATAGCCGCGCCTCGATAAGGAGCGTGGTACATCTGGAAGTTGAACGATAAGGATACGGTACGATAGAGCATATTATCCCACTCTCGTCTGGCGCCTGCAATCCTGAGATAGTTGCCCATCTCCAAAACTTCAATCTTTAGGTCAATGCCCACTTTGGACCACATTTCTTTGTAAATGGCCAATTCGTCTACCCGCGCCGGGTCACTCGAGACAACTATACTCGTGCTAAAGCCATCCGGGTAGCCCGCATCTGCCAGAAGCTGCTTTGCTTTGTCGGGATTGTAGCTGAAAAGCTCCTGGACAACCTCAGGCATTTCATCTAAAGGTTCGTACAAACTTGTAGTCTGGAAATTTATCGGATAAATATCAATCTCGGCCTCTCCACCGAAGTAGTCTCTCTTAATTGACTCGAAATCGGTGGCCAGCATCAGCGCCTGTCGCACCCTTACATCACTGAAAGGCTGTTCCGGTTCATCCTGCTTCATGCCGATACCCCAAACCAGTGCGGAGAGGTATTTGTCGGACTCTATCTCGGGGGTGATCGAAATAACCGTTTGCCCGTCCTCCAGATTGATACTTTCCTGCAGGTCAAGCTTGCCGGTTCGGAGTGCCGCCAGTGTTGTCGATATATCCGGTATTATTAGTTCTTTGATACCATCCACGTAGGGTAACTGGTTCCCTTTACCCGGACCCACCGGGTCTGTCTCCCAGTAATTGGGGTTCTTCACGAAGGTGAACTGGCTGGCCTGTACATAGTCAACCAGCATAAAGGGACCGGTGCCCACTGCGTTCTGCCAGTTTGACATATCGCCGTACTTCTCAACCACTTCAGGGGGGTAAACACGGGCAAAGCCTGCCCCCTGAATCAGCCACACAAAAGCTGTGAAGTAATCAACCGGAGTCTTGATAGTTACTTCCCAGTCCCCGGTTATTTCGGCAGTTGCCGATTCCGCGACTCTTGGTTGACCCGCGGCAATCCAGGAACCAGGCGCTGTGTTAAGCCGGTTAAAGCTGGACACAATGTCATCAACCGTCATTTCCCGGCCACCCATTAACCTGCCGGCCTCGCTGTCCACGAGCTGCCAGTGTACGCCCTCGCGGATTTTCAATACCCAGACGCCCTGTTCCGGCGTCTCCCAGCTTTCAGCTAATTGGGGGCCATACGAATCCTCGACTGACCCGGCACCGGCAGCATAATTAGTTGCTCCGCCACCGGCGGGACCTCTCAACCAGTCTGAGCCCATGTATTGCTGATACACGGTATTGATGAGGTATCCGCTGTTTGTGTGCGTACCACTGTCAAAACTGGACGGGTCATTGGCCAGTCGGTAAGTTATGATACCGCCATATTGCGGCCCGGACGGGCCGGCTACCTCTTCTTCCTCAACCTCTTCTTCCTCTTGCTCCTGCCTTTGTTCTTCCAGTTCTTTTTCCTCTGTCGTAACCGATATCCCCGGCCCCTTCGTTTCCTCTACGTCCGCCTGACCGCAAGACACTAACACAAGAGATAACGCCATCAGGCCGCTAACCACCGCCCATTTCATTTTACTTTTCACTGTCATTGAACCTCCAAATATATTTACTACCGGATTAACAGTAAGCCCGGTCCTCTTTAAGTATCCTTCGTTATCATGTCATCTTAGTTCTCCAGCTATTTTGCTAATAGATTAAATGTTTTAACGGTAGTATTTTAACCAATTAAAAGTTAATCAAAAACCCTGATACTGCCCAACAGGCGATTGCCTATCTTTTGAATGAATTATCGCCTGGGAAAACTTGTGGCTACAATGTAACTATTTCCGCAGAAGAAGTCAAGGGGATTGCGCAAAATGGTTGTAAATCATCACAATCTGTGCTACTATATACTCATAATGAGCACTTCAATAGATCCACTGGACAGACAACTGATTGATATTTTGATGAAGGATGCCCGCCGGAGCAGCATTGTGCTGGGCAAACAGCTTAATGTCAGTTCTTCCACCATCAGGCGTCGTATTAAACGGCTGGTAGAAGAAGGAGTGGCGAATATCGTCGCAGTTCCCGAGCCGAGTAAAGTAGGTCTGATGGTGGAGGCAATCATCGCTCTGGATGTCTCCCATGAGAAAATAGACTCAATTTTGCAGGCCCTGGGTGATTATCCGCAGGTAAGGTGGGTGGCCGCTACCAGTGGGCGCTTCGATGTGATGGTTTATCTCTGGCTGGTTTCAACCGAAGAGTTGTACAGGTTTATTGAAAATGAGGTAGGCAAACTGGAAGGGGTCCTAAAAAGCGAGACTTTCATCTGCCTCCATGTCGAGAAGCGGTCCTAGCAACCGGGCTGTAATTAAGGTTTTTCAGTAGCTATTGACCTTCCCGCAGGGGAGGGTCTTTTTTTACAGGTGACTGACCGGTAACAATCTGCTGAGTCTTTGTGCACAAGGGGCCTTAATTGTACGGCTCTGCCTTGGGGCTGGTAAAAGAAGGCCTTTACAGAATGGGGGTTTTGGGTGTATACTTAAGAGGAAATAGAGTTGTGACACTCTCTCTCTTTTTTTGATTTATGATGTAAACACGCGTTGCGTGCAGGGTAGCCGAAGCGTAAAAAATGACAGCTTGTTGCGGAGTCTTTTTGGTCGTAAACTACTCTTTATGATGTAGGTCATTCACTTGGTTGCCCGGGGTATTTATCATTATATCAGGATGGAATGAAATTATTGGATAACGGAAAGCCGGCTTCCAAATATCAAGTTGAAGTAATCGACACCGAGTACTACCAGCGCCAGATTTCCTGTCAGAATGCCTGTCCGGTGAGGACGGATGCCCGGGGATATGTTAACGCGGTGGCTGACGGTGATTATGAGACCGGCTATATCCAGGCTAGGCAACCCAATCCTTTTACCTCGATTTGCGGCCGTGTTTGCGCGGCCCATTGTGAGAAAGCCTGCCGCAGAGGTAATATTGACGCTCCGATAGCTATCCGTGCCTTGAAACGGTTTCTCTGCGAGACACACGGTGTCGAAGCTATGAGCCATCTGCCACTCGTCCGGGGAACGAAAGATGAAACAGGCACGGCTTTGCTGTCTGCCCAGACGCTCTCCAACGCTTCAACCATTGAGAGTTTCGGCCAGCTGTCCAGGGAAAAGACAGACAGGGGAGAAGTTGGGGAGATTAAAGTGGCTGTCATCGGGGCCGGTCCTTCCGGGCTGACGGCTGCCCATGACCTGGCCTTGCTGGGTTATAAAGTGACTGTTTTTGAAACTTCATCGGTGGTTGGCGGTATGGTTATGCTGGGAATTCCTGAGTTCAGGATGCAGCGGGACCTGCTTAAAGCTGAGATAAAGGAAATACTGGACCTGGGCGTGGAACTGCGCACAAACACCCGCCTGGGGTCAAATATCACCCTCTCCGGTCTGAAGGAACAGGGCTTCAAGGCTATATTTCTAGGTATCGGCGCCCACAAAGATACCAGTTTGGACCTGGAGGGACGCGAGCTTGACGGCGTTATTCCGGCCGTGGACTTTCTGCTTAATGTAAACATGGGTTACCGTGTTGACCTGGGGGACTCGGTATCGGTTATCGGCGGCGGTGATGTGGCTATAGATGCCGCCAGGGTAGCCTCCAGGCTGGGGGAGGTCTATGGTCAGCTTGCCTCGGGTGACCTGGTAACGGCCACGGATACGGCCCGGGCCGCCTTACGCCTGGGAGCGAGGGACGTGCATATTGTCTACCGGGGCACCAGGGAAGAGATGCGGGCCACCAAAGAAGAAGTGGAGGGAGCCCTGGAGGAAGGCACGATTATCCATAACAGTCTTACTCCGGTGCGTATTATAGGGGAAGATGGCAAAGTCACCGGTCTGGAGACCGTGGTCACTCGTTCCGATTATGATAGCCAAGGGCGCCGGACATTGGTGCCGGTCCCCGGTTCCGAAGCCGTTATTAAATGCACTTCCGTGATTCTGGCCACCGGTCAGGGAAGCGACCTCAGTTTTATCAATACTGATGACAAGATAGAAATTTCCAACCGGAGTACCATCGTGGCCGACGCCGATACTCTAGCCACCACATCTCCCGGCATTTATGCCGGTGGTGACGTGGTTTACGGCCCGCGGACGATTATTGAAGCAGTAGCCGACGGCCACAGGGCAGCCAGGGGAATAGATAGTTATCTCAGAGGCGGACAGGGTGAGGTAATCCGCAGAGGCTGGCTGAGAGAAGTATCCGATAATGATTTACCAACTCCCGGATTCCTGGATACTCCCAGAGCTAATCCGGGTAAGATATCACTGGAAAGAAGGACGGGAGTCTCCGAGGTTGAACAGGTTTATGACAAGGCGGATGCCGTGGAACAGGCCGAACGCTGCCTGAAATGCAACATCCAGACTGTTTTTAACAGTGACCTCTGCATATTATGCGGGGGCTGCGTTGATGTCTGTCCCCAGTCATGCTACAAGATGGTCAGTCTGGATAAGATTCAGGGTGACGATAGTCTGGATGCCGCCGTCATGGATAAATACGGCGTGTCTCTGGAAGATTTTCAGCAGGGCAGTGAATTGCCGGGACAGGGCACCGCTATGATAAAAGACGAAACTCGCTGTGTGCGGTGCGGTCTTTGCGCCAAGCGCTGTCCGACGCAGGCGATTACCATGCAGTCATTCTGGTTTGAGGACGAGCTGAGTAGCTCTGAGAGCGTTGAAAAGACTCAAGAAGGGGCTGGCAGCAAGTAATGGCAGGTACCGGCTCAATTAACCAGTTTATCAGAAACAGCCGGGTCTGGAAATCCTGGTTCCACCAGGGTTATCCCAACACAGATGACAACCGCTCCCGGGCCATAATGAACAGCTGGTTCCTCCATATCCACCCGGTCAAGGTCAAAAAACATTCCCTGAAAATAACCTATACCTGGGGACTGGGTCTTATCAGCGGCATCTTGTTCGTAATACTGACCATCACGGGGATATGGTTGATGTTCTTCTATGTTCCTTCCGTGGAGCGTGCTTATCCCGATATGGTGGCCATGGAAACTTCCGTTACCTTTGGTATGTTGATGAGGAGCATCCATCGCTGGGGAGCCCATCTGATGGTTATTACCGTTTTCCTCCATATGTGCCGGGTATTTTATACCGGCGGTTACAAGAGACCCCGGGAACTGAACTGGATCATCGGGGTCTTCCTCTGGGTGTTTACCCTGTTACTGAGCTTTACCGGTTATCTTCTTCCCTGGGATCAGCTGGCCTACTGGGCGATTACGGTCAGTACCAATATCATCGCAGTCGTTCCTTTTATTGGTGAACAGATACGTCTGCTGATGCTGGGAGCGGCTGAAGCCGGTCCGGCTGCCCTGATACGGTTCTATACGCTGCATATTATCGTGTTACCCCTGGTTGCGGGCTTGTTGATTGCTATCCATTTCTGGAGAATCAGGAAGGACGGAGGGCTGTCCAGCCCGGCCGAGAGAGAAGAAAATGACTAAGGAAGGCGGAAATATGGGGGAAGGACCTCAGAATGTATTCCCGAAAGGCTCTGAAAAGAGTTACGGCCTGGTGGAGCTGGTAAAAGGCTCCAGCCCCATGGTGGACAAGGGACCGGAAGACACGGTGATGGCCTGGCCTAACCTGCTGATAATGGAGATACTGGCCGGACTGGGGACATCTGTCCTCCTTCTATTATGGTCTTTAGCCGCCACCGCACCCCTGAGGGAGATAGCTAATCCGAATGTAACGGAAAATCCGGCCAAGGCAGCCTGGTATTTCCTCAGTCTCCAGGAGTTGCTGCTCCACATGCACCCGATGCTGGCCGGTATAATTATTCCCACTCTGGTTCTGCTGGCCCTGATGGCTTTGCCCTATATCGACCGCAGCAAGAAAGATGTCGGCATTTGGGTCGCCTCGAAAAAAGGTCGGAATATAGCCCTGTTCACCACTATCTATACTTCTATCTGGCTTGTCGGGCTCATTCTTTTTGATCAATATGTCAGGGTCAGGGAACTTATTCAAAAACCTGAAATATTCCCCGAGTGGATAATACCGGTGGTGGTAATCGGCGGGCTGATGGCCCTGCTGTATCTGATTATTCGCCGCTGGCGTCCTACTACCCGGGAAGTGGCTATCGGCATGTTTACCGGTTTTGCGGTTACTTACATTATCCTCACCGTGTCCAGCACCTTCTTTAGAGGGTATGGGATGAACCTGACCTGGCCCTGGAATTTGCCGCCGGGGGCGCTGCCATTTTAATGTCTTTAGTTGTTTACAGGTGGAGTTAAAATATGGATGCAGGTAGAGCTTCTTCAGGAGATGGGACGCCAAAAGATAAGGGCGTAACCAGACGGCAGTTCCTGTCCCGGGCCTGGTGGATAGCCGGTGCGGTACTGGGTCTTGAGATGACTGTCGGACTGGTGGCGTCAATGTGGCCCAGATTAAAGGCGGGAGCTTTCGGGACCAAGGTCAGCGTTATAACTCTGGATGAGGCAAGGGCTATGCCGGTAGGCACGATTACTTATTTTATCGACCAGCGTTTTTATCTTTCCCGCCTGGAGACCGGATTTCTGGCTATGTACCGGAAATGCACCCATGTAGGCTGTGTGGTCCCCTGGCGGGCCGACGACCCCAGCGAGGATGACCTTTCCGACAAAGGCAGGTTCAATTGTCCCTGCCACGGTGGCATATATAACCGCTACGGAGAAGTTATGGCCGGACCACCCCTCCGGCCGTTTGACCTGTTCCCCATCAGTATCGAGGGGGATAGCCTGGTAGTGGATACGGGAACTATCAATCAGCGACAAGAATTTAATGAAGACCAGGTGACAAAGATTTAATGCAAACAAAAATATTAATCGGACTGGTCCTGACCCTGTTTATTATAGTTTTTACGGGCGTTTACTGGGCCACCGAAGAGGGACGCCAGGAGGCTGCCCGGGTACGCATCATGGGGGAATCGGCAGAACGGGGTGGTGAGCTATACCACTCTTTATGCATCACCTGCCACGGTGCGGATGGTGACCAGATGCCGGGCATTGTGTTAAAGGATACCGAGCTGGGTGATGATGTTCTTAAAAAGACCATCTCCAGGGGTAGAGCCGGGACGATAATGCCTGCTTTCCATGTAGAGGACGGCGGCCCCCTGGAGTTTCATCAGATAGCAGACCTGATAAATTTCCTCAAAAACTGGGATGACGTTCATATTGCGGAAGAACCCTCTGATGGGACCGCTGAAGGGCCGGCTGAAGAGCCGGCTGAAGCTGAGGCGCTATTTGCCGCTAATTGCGCCCCTTGCCACGGGGCGGACAGGATGGGCGGGCTTGGTCCTCCTCTCACTCCGGATAGTCTGGCGGACAAAAGCGATTCCGATATCAGGGAAACCATC
>JAZFUC010000093.1:0-5870 GCA_036446995.1 Dehalococcoidales bacterium
TATTATGAACATAAGGCTCCCGGTTTGAGACGACCAGAAACAGGTAATCACCAAGTTTTTCCTGGACAAGCTTGAATAAACTGTCCTTATTCCATTGTGAATTTGCCATTTGGTAACACCTCCCGGACAATCAGCTTAAACACTAATACCATTGTACAACTTTTGTAATAAGGTTCGAAATGGATAATGCTCGGTTATTATTAATGAGGTTATCAACGGCCTGAAGCTTTGAAATTAAAACGTGATTATAGTTTAACCCCATCCCCCTTTATCCCCCCCGATTTCATCGGGGGGGAAGGGTTTCTTTTAAGAGGGGCTTTGCCCCTCTTAAACTCCTCCTAATTTTCAGGGACTTCATTCTTATACAAAGGTGAGCGTAAAACAGAGGGAGGGCTTCGTAAGGGTGAAATGGGGTAAGTTTGAGAGGGGGATTAAGGGGGTGAGGCTATCCGGATGCTAACAGAACGGCGAAAAAAGGTAATTACAGATTCCCTGAAACCGGTTTAGAAGAGGTGATTAACGCCGGTTGCCAATGAGAAACAGGGAGGCTGCCAGCGTTGTAACCAGGATTAGACCGCCGGCTGCCATAAAACTGGCGGTGAAACCATACTTGTCAATCAGGAGGCCCATCACCGGGGCGAGCAGCGCCCCCACTACCATATTGGTGAAGTAGTAAATACCCAGAATCGTGGAGCGGTTGCGCTCCGTTGTCCTGGCCATTATAAAAGCCTCGGCCACGGGCATACGGATAAACATCAGCATACCGAACACAAGCAGTAAGACGCCGATACCGGTTCCCAGAGGGCCGTATGGAACCAGGGGCAAAAGGAAAAGGACCGGACCAGTAATCAAGGTAGCCACCAGGGTTACGGGTATGGTTCCCAGGCGGTCCGAGAGATAGCCTCCCAGGGGACTCGACCAGAGTCCGGCGAAAAAGACAAGTGACAGAAAGACCGCCCCGGTTTGTTGGGCCACCCCGAAGTGGTCGACCATAAACAGGGGGATGAAAGCCATCACGGACATAATCAGGCCCTGGACGACTACGGACAGCACCATAAAGGCAATCAACTGGCGCCAGTGAACGGGAGAAGAAGATGACTCCTCAGGCTGGCTGGATATCTCCTGACGAACCTCCCTGTTGCCCGCCTGCCGGCCCAGGATTCTATAAAATACGACACCAAGTATCATTGTCGGCACGGCCAGACCCAGGAAAGAGCCCCGCCAGCCCCAAACAGAGGCAATACCGACGGCGATCAGGGGAGCCAGGAAATTGCTGCCGCTGCCGCCGATGAGGTGTATGCCCAACGCCCTGCCCCGCTTCTCCGGGGCCACTGAGTCCGTTATCAAGGGGGCCGCCGCCGGGTGGTAGCCGCCGCCGACTATCCCCATCAAGGCCAGGAAAACCAGCATCATGATAAAAGTCTGGGAGAGCCCGACCATCAGACCGACGATTGCCACCCCGCAGATTCCCACCGTAATCACCTTTCGGGGGCCGATACGGTCGGCCAGCACCCCGGCCGGTATCTGTCCGATGCCGTAAGCAATACCGAAGGCCGAGACCACCATCCCTGACTGAGCGTAGTCCAGTCCAAAATCATCACGGATATAAGGGAGGAGGGGGGCTGGTAAGGAAGTTAAAAGGTGGTGAGCCAGGTGGGCTACCACGAACAGGGGAAGCACCCCTATTGAAAAAGACCGGCGCCTGAATATATTAATGACCTGTCCTTTCAGAAATATCAGGAACCAGCGATTAGTTCCCTGATTTCACCGGCTAAAACTTTCTTCTCTGAGTCCGGCGTGTTTCTAATGGGTTCAACCTCAAACAATTTCTGGAAGCAGTAAACACCCATTGATGGGAGATGGCGGTGTTTAGGAATCAAGTGGAAATGGAGATGCTGAAATTTATCACCATCGCCAATCATTATCAAGTATGTCTTTCTGGCGCTGTATTTTTCCTCCAGCGCTTTCGATACTTTCGTAATCAGGTCAAAAACCGCAATATGTTCTTCTGCCTCAAGTGAAGATGCGGATATCATGTGTCTTTTTACTGTAACTACACAATGCCCTTCGCGATATGCATCAGCAAACGATGCCCTGGCCAATTCATTTTCCATTATCGTACCTACACGCTCTTCTCCCCAGGTCTCGCAGGTCGGACAACCTTTCATCATAGCGCTCTCCTAAATATTAGTTTCCGGTAAAATAACAGAAAAACAAGGGCAGAAATATACCGGGCAGGATTAAATTATAAACACTTTCCGGCTGATTTTCAAATCTCTTTTGTTTAAGGCCGAAGCTGTTTACAAAATTGATTACCTATTCGTCAATGGGAGTTTATTTCAGGCACGGTAATGTGGTAGAATTAATGACGATATTCTACTATTTTACAAATTGGAGGTAGCCGATGAAATGCCCCGTTTGCGGGAAAGAGGCGAGGTCCCACATCTATTACTGCGCCCAATGCGCTGTTTATGTACATGAGAAATGCTGGCCTGAGCATGAGGCCGCAGAACATAAAGAATAAAGAGACGCAACTTCTTAAAAATCTTTACCCCGGCATCAGAGGACAGAATAAATCGTTTCTTAGTCTCAAACTAGCGGAAGGAATCACATATGGCATTGAAAGTTTGGCTTATCGAGACAAGACCCCAGTTCCTGGTTCTTTCTGTAATACTGGCTTTTCTGGGCACTACCATAGGCTGGTATAACGGTTCATTTCATTTCGGGTACGCCCTGCTGGCCGGAGTCGGCCTGGTCCTGATGCATATCAGCGTCAACACTCTCAACGACTATTCCGATTATAAAAGCGGAATAGACCTCAAAACCCAGCGGACACCCTTCAGCGGCGGCAGCGGTATGTTACCGCTGGCTTTGCTCAGACCGGGACAGGTCTTATGGCTGGGAATAATCTCACTCATACTGGCCGTGCCTATCGGCATATTTTTCATTATCGTCAAGGGATGGCTCCTGCTGCCCCTGCTGGTAATAGCCGCCCTGTGTGTTATCGGCTATACCCCGGTGATGCTTAAAAAAAGGTGGCCTGAATGGGTGGCCGGGCTGGGACTGGGCACCCTGCCGGTGCTGGGAATTTATTTTGCCCAGACCGGAGAATATTTGATACCGGTGCTGGTGGCAGCCGTGCCCTCAGGCATCCTGGTGCATAACCTGCTCCTCCTGAATGAGTTTCCGGATGTAGAGGCGGACAGCACCGCCAACCGCAAGACCCTGCCTATCACTATGGGTCGGAAAAAAGCGGGGATTGTCTATTCTGCCCTGACCGTGCTGGTCTATGTCTGGATTGCCGGAGCCGTTATCGCCGGGCAGATGCCGGTCTGGTCTCTGCTGGCCTTGCTGACCATCCCCTTCGCCATAAAGGCCATCTATGGAGCAATGCATTCGGAAGATATGGACAAGCTGGTGCCGGGAATGGCCAACAATGTGCTGGTGGTACTGCTGACCCAACTGCTTATGGGGGTCGGCTATATTGTGGCCAATGTCCTCTAAACACCGGGGGAAACATGGTTGAACAGGCAGACAATATATTGGGGGATAAACCCCTTCACGGCATGTTTACGGCCGTACCTCCCCGCTATGACCTGCTTAATAAAGTAATAACCTGGAGAATGGATAAAAGCTGGCGGGAGCGGGCGGCCGGGGAATGCCTGGCCTCACAGCCGAAAAAGGTGCTCGATCTCTGCTGCGGCACCGGAGACCTGGCTGTCCAGATCGCCCGGCGAGCCGGTTACGATCTGGAATTAACCGGGCTGGATTTCAGCCAGCCGATGCTGGACCTGGCCGGTGAGAAAGCCCGGTCGCTGGCCCAAGGCAGGCAGATTACCTTTACCCGGGGCGATGCCGCCAAACTACCCTTTCCCGACGGCTATTTCGACTGCATCGGCATCTCCTTCGCCTTCAGGAACCTGACCTATAAGAATCCGCTGGCGGACAGCCATATTTTAGAGGCGCTGAGGACTCTCTCTCCCGGAGGCAGATTTGTCATTGTGGAGACCAGCCAGCCGGGTTTTATGCCGGTGAGGAAGTTGTTTCACCTGTACCTGCGCTGGTTCGTGGCCGGGGTTGGCAACCTGCTCTCCGGCAACCGGGGAGCCTACCATTATCTGGCTGAATCAGCCGCCCGGTACTATACACCGGAGGAACTTACCGCCTTGTTGCTGGCTGCCGGCTTCAGCCGGGTATCCTACCGGCCTCTTTTTATGGGAGTCGCCGGCATCTATACGGCCGTGAAATAGCAATCCTCCCCTTCCGGCTCAAAATCATAACAGGAAGTAAATTCATTTTGGAAATATTAATACCGGGTAAGTGTCTATAAATGTGTCAGCCTGACTTAAAAATATTGTTAACGCACAGGTGTTTATAAGTGTCTCAACCTGACCTGATTTTATTTCACGCTCCCAGCGTTTATGACTTCCGGGAAAAAACCATCCTCTACGGTCCGGTGAGCGACCTGATTCCGCCCTCTCCTGTCTTTGAGATGTATCCCATCGGCCTGACCAGCCTGGCCGAATACCTGGAGAGGGACGGTTACCGGGTGCGTATCGTCAACCTGGCGGTGCGTATGATGAGGGATAAGAACTTTGATGCCGAAGCGATGATAAAGCGCCTCAAAGCGCCGGTCTACGGCATAGACCTGCACTGGATGGTACACTGCCACGGGTCAATAGAGATTGCCCGGCTGATAAAAAAGCACCACCCTGATTCAAAGCTGATTTTCGGCGGGTTTTCCTCCTCTTATTTCTACCCGGAACTAATCGAATACCCGGAGATTGACTATATAATCAGGGGAGATTCCACGGAAGAGCCCCTGCGCCTCCTGATGGACTGTCTGAAAAAGGGGCAGGAGCCGGAAGATGTGCCAAACCTCGTCTGGAAAAAAGATGGGACGGTAAAGGAAAACCCCTTCACAAACGTACCTGCCGATCTCAGCAATGTAATGGACAAGCATTACGACGGAATGGTGCGTTCCGTCTTCCGTTACCGTGACCTTATCAGCCAGCTTCCCTTCAAGGACTGGCTGAGTTACCCGATTACGGCCGTGCTTACCTGCCGGGGCTGCACCCACAACTGCATTATCTGCGGAGGCTCGGCAGCCGCTTTCAGGCAAATCCACCAGCGGGACAAACCGGCTATGAGGTCTCCGGAAATGGTGGCCGACAATATCAAGCAGATTGAGCGTCTCAGCAAAGGGCCTATTTTCATCCTGGGAGACCTCTGCCAGACCGGGGAAGAGTACGCCAACCAGATTCTGGACCGGATTGAGCAGACCGGAGTAAAAAACCAGCTTATCTTTGAGCTGTTCGCCCCTGCCTCCAAAGAGCTATTGCAGCGGATGGGACAGGTGGCCCCCAGTTTCTGCCTGGAGATTTCCCCGGAATCACACGACCCCGAAATAAGGAAAGTAATCGGCAGAAACTACTCCAATGAGGCTCTGGAGCAGACCCTGGGTGATGCCCTTGACGCGGGCTGCGGCCGGGTGGATGTCTTCTTTATGACCGGCCTGGCCAAGCAGACCGTTCAATCAGTTATGGATACGGTTGATTACTGCGAGCACCTGCTCCAAAAATTCAAGGGGGACAAAAGGCTGGCCCTCTTTATTGCCCCCATCTCTCCATTCCTTGACCCCGGCAGCCTGGCCTTTGAGATCCCGGAGCGTTACGGTTACCGCATTCTTTACCGCAAGCTGGAGGATTTCCGCCAGGCCCTGTTGTCACCCAGCTGGAAATACTCCCTGAATTATGAGACTGACTGTATGGACCGCGACCAGATTGCCGAAAGCGCCTACGAATCAATAATAAAATTAATCCGCCTGAAAGAAAAATACGGGGTTATCTCCCGGGAGCTGGCTGATATGG
>JAZFUC010000094.1:0-4148 GCA_036446995.1 Dehalococcoidales bacterium
TCCCTGATATTAAACCCAGGGTAATTAATATTGCTGAGAAGTAGTATAATTTCTTCCTAATCATGGTTGTTCCTGACGTATTTATCCTTTTTTCTGTATTCAAGCTGGCAAAAAAAAACACCTCAAAAGGAGGTGCTTCACCTGGCATAAATGCCATTTGACGGCTCTCCTTTCCAAACACGGGAGGCACAAGCGTTTCCTCTTGTACCCTATCGTTTGCCGCACATAGATAAATTACCCTTAGTTACGACAACTCGGAGAAATATTAATTTTTAAAAGTGCCGGGTATTCTTAGGCACAGTCAGTATAGCAGAAGGAGCGCGGCAGGGTCAACAGCACATTCTGAGGGTTTAATTTACATTTTCTTAATTACTTGTTACAGGGAGTATATAAACATCCGATTAACCTCACCCCCTTGGTCCCCCGTTCGGCTGAGCGTTCGACCGAGCTCACGCCGAGGTCTCACGACGAAGCCTCTCCTTATCGAGGAGAGGGGGAGGGGTTTTTATGAAGGGGCGCAGCCCCTTCAAACTGCCTGCGCTAAGCGTCATTACGAGTCTCGATGTAATCGGGAAAATACTTTAGAGAGGGGGCAAAGCCCCCTCTCTGAATAACACTCCCTCCCGATAAAATCGGGAGGGATACAGGGGGATGGGGGTTAAACCATATTTCACCCCTTAGACCCAAATCCTGCCTTCGTGATATAATTTTCCCGGTATGAAAGTTTCAGAACTGGGTGAATTCGGCCTGATTGAGCTCCTCTCCGGAATGGCTGACCGGCCGGCGGAAGAAGAGTCGGCCGCTCGTCGCCAGCTTATTATCGGCATCGGTGATGACGCCGCCGCCTGGCAGGGTGACGACTCCATCCAACTGGCCACCACCGATTTCCTGGTCCAGGATGTCCACTTTTCCCTGGAGATGACCTCCTGGCAGGAGCTGGGCTGGCGGGCTCTGGCCGCCAACCTGAGTGACATCGCCGCTATGGGCGGTTTGCCCCGATACGCCCTGGTGTCACTGGCTATGCCGGGTTTTACGGAGGTGGATGATGTGGCCGCTCTCTACCGGGGGATGCTGGAACTGGCCGGACAATCCGGCACGGTCATTATTGGCGGGGACATGAGCGCTGCCCCCTTGCTCGTTATCAGCATAACTGTCCTGGGCGGTACCGGCAGTCCCTTTGACCGTATTCTTACCCGTTCGGCAGCCAGGCCGGGTGACAAAGTGGCTGTTACCGGTACCCTGGGCGGCTCCGCCGCCGGTTTGGAAATGCTGACCAAACGACTAAACTTCAGTAAAGAAGAATCCATCGGACTGAAACAAGCTTTTACCATGCCCAGCCCCAGGCTGGCTGAAGGGCGGGCGCTGGTGGAGCTGGGAGTGAAGGCGGCTATAGATGTCAGTGACGGTCTGCTCTCAGACCTGGGACATATCTGCCGGATGAGCCGGGTCAACGCCCGGATAGAAACCGATTCCGTGCCTATTCACCCGGCGGTTATAGCTAACTTTGGAGACAGAGGGCTGGAGTTGGCCCTGGGGGGAGGAGAGGATTATGAACTTCTCTTTACCGCCCCGGCCGGGGTCATCGCTCAGGTGCGGGCCGCTGTCTCATGCCCGGTGACGGTAATCGGTGAAATAACCGCCGGTGAAGGCGGGGAGATAATCCTTCTTGACGGCCGGGGAAACCTTTTGGAGCCGCCCCGGAATGGCTGGGAACATTTTAGCCCGGGACAGGCCTGAATTTGATGAAAAGTATCGAACTGGTCAGCGGCAGTCCCGAGCAGACCCGACAGTTGGGAGAGCAAATCGGCCAGATGGCCCAGGCGGGAGATGTCATTCTCCTTTCCGGAGAACTGGGGGCGGGCAAGACCTGTCTCACCCAGGGGATTGCCTGGGGATTGGGTATACAGGAATACGCCCTCAGTCCTACCTTTGTAATCATGAGAGAAATGCACGGCCGGTTGCCCCTGTACCATATCGACCTCTACCGGCTCGACAATATAGAGGAAAGTATGGACCTGGGACTGGACGACTATCTGTATGGCAGCGGGATATGTGTAGTAGAATGGGCGGAGAAAGCCCTGAGTATAATGCCCGGAAACCATCTACTGATTGAAATAAGCTATCTTTCCGATACCGGACGCGGTTTTCATTTGAAGCCCCGCGGCCGGCGATATGAAGAAATGACGGACCGGCTGGGGGAATGGTCTCCCGGTTCCTGAGGTAACCGTGATGTTAGTGGCTATCGACACATCAACTGATATTGCCGGCCTGGCCCTGCTACGGGACGACCGGATAGTGGCCGAGCTGAACTGGCTATGCGGGCGGAGCCACTCCACCCAGCTGCTGCCCAGTCTTAACCGTTTGCTGGAACAGGCGGGGCTGAGTCTTGAAGAGGCTGAGTGCGTCATCGTGGCCCGGGGGCCGGGCAGTTATAACGGCCTGCGGGTGGGAATCAGCACCGCTAAAGCGCTGGCTTACAGCCTGGGCATTCCGGTAATCGGTATCAGTACCCTGGAAGGGGAGGCCTACCAGCACGCCGGAACGGGTCTGCCGGTCTGCCCCCTGTTTAACGCCGGCCGGGAAGAGATAGCCACGGCCACTTTTCAACAAGAAGGCGGTCAGTGGAGGCAGCTTTTAGAGGAGCGGCTCACAACTCTGGACGCCCTTTGTTCAGAGGTAACGGAAAAAACGCTGTTTTGCGGCGAGTTTGTGCCTGTTATTGCCGACCGGTTAAAAAAACAATTAAAAGAAAAAGCCGTGATTCCATCACAGGCCGGTTTATTGCGGCGGGCCGGTTTTCTGGCCGAGCTGGGACTGAAACGGTTCAGAGCCGGAGACAGTGATGACCCGGCAACCTTGCAGCCCCATTATTTTCGGGGGCCATCAATTACCAAACCTAAAACTGCCAAGAAATAGTCCCGAAAGGGGTACTTAAAAAAATTGGCTTGGACGGGGGTGTTTAAGAGGGGCGCAGCCCCTCTTAAACAAATAATTCCCCTTCCCCTTATCAAGGGGAAGGGGATTAAGGGGATGGGGTTTGAAAAGAACATTTTAAGAAAAATAGGTGAGTTAAAACAGAAGGAGTGTCAGCAATATGGAAAGGTCTTTAGTTCTCATTAAACCGGATGCCATGGAGAGGGGCTTTGGCGGGGAAATAATCGGCCGTTTACAGGCGCAGGGCCTCAAGCTGCTGGCCCTCAGAATGCTGCATATGGACAAGGAACTGGCCGGCCGCCATTACGCCATTCACGCGGATAAGCCTTTTTTCGGAGAACTGATTGACTATATTGTATCAACACCGATAATCGCCGCCGTCTTTGAAGCGGAAGGAGCCGTGAGTAAGATAAGGGATATTATGGGAGCGACCGATCCCGCCAAAGCTGAAGCCGGGACTATCAGGAAAGACTTCGGCCAGGATATCCAGCGGAATGCCACCCATGCCTCGGATTCGCCGGAAACAGCTGAAAAGGAAATCCAGCTGTTTTTTAGCAGTGATGAAATTTACAGTTATTGAATTCTGACCACCTGGACCGCCTCGCTCCAGAGTTCGTCCAGATCGTAGAATTCCCGCTCGGCGCTGGCGAAGATGTGGACGATTACGTCAGCGTAGTCAACCAGCAGCCAGCCGGAGTCCAGTTTCCCCTCGTGGTGATGAGGTAAAACACCTTCATTTTTCATGGCGTGTTCGATTTCTTGATAGATGGCCCTGACCTGGCGGGAACTTTCCCCGCTGCATATGACAAAATAATCAGCAAAACTGCATATACCTCTGACATCAAGCAGAACTATATCGGTGGCCAGTTTATCGCTGGCTGCTTCCACGGCTTTATGGGCTATTTCCAGTGCTTCCAGAGGTAGGGCCTCCACATTCATCAGGATAGGCTGGGCACAATAATTATAGCATAATTACGGCCTTTAATTAGTTCTGTTTACATCTGATTGATTATAAACTCACAAAATTCGATACTTCTGGCTGTTGATAAACCTCATTAAGAAAAACGAAACTCCATTCTTTTTTTAACCGGGGCCTATCCTGTCTCCGCTGTAACCTGTTTAAGCCGCTGACGGGAGGCCTCTTTTCTGAGGTCACGTATCTGGGGGACCATCAGGGCCAGGGTCATAACGGTTGAAAGGACGTCGGCGATGGG
>JAZFUC010000095.1:0-2707 GCA_036446995.1 Dehalococcoidales bacterium
GGATGCAGGGTGATAGCCGCCTCCCATCAAGGACGATATTACCAGAAAAATAATCAGTGTCTGGAGAGAATTAGAAAAACCAATAAAGAATCCGGCCACGGCCACGCCGGTAACGCCCAGCAGCACCATCAGCCGCACCCCAAAACGGTCTGCTACCCACCCGGCGGGCAACTGACTGAGGCCGTTGGTCAGAGAAAAAGCGGACCATATGTACCCGGCCTGGGTGAGGTTCAGGCCCAGGTCTGTCCTTATCATCGGCATCAGCGGCCGCAGCATGGCGCCGATGCCGTGGTGGCTGAAATGGGCCAGGATAAACAGGGGTAAAGTTCCGCTCAGGTAAGGTCTCAGATTTAATCTGTTGATGAGATTAAATCCGGAATTCTTAGGCTGACCGTCGCTCTCATAATCTTCTCTACTTGTCATATTGCTGGATGAAAACCATTATACGGGTTTCCGGTGCGGGGATACAAATCAGGCGATTTTCTCTACTCTCCCTGGCGGGCGTCCTGTCCGGGCATTTGCCGGGGAGGAGGAACGTAGCCGTCCGTCCGACCTTTCTCGTGCCAGAGTTCCGGCCACATGCCCAGTGTACCTTGCTCACCCTCTTCCCTCTCTCCGTAGTCCTGGTACCGCTGGTAGACCGAAGGCAGCAGGTCGTCCATTTTGAGGATGAACGGGCCTGTCCAGGGGGCATTGGTAAGAAGCCACCTCACCGTGCTGTGCAGCGCCCCCGGCGGTTTATTATAAGGACAAACGATGAGGCACTGCTGGCAGCCGTAACTTACCTCTCCGCCATGGGCCCAGCCAAGTTCAGAACACCGCTTTCGGTGATGGGGCCAGCGGAGAACACCCCGTATCAGTTCTTTGGGGCCTTTGGTGAGGGCTCCCATCGGGCAGGCCGTGACGCATTTAAGGCAGGTCTGGCAAAAGGCCTGTACTCCGATGTCTATGGGCTGGTCTTCAACCAGCGGCAGGTCTGTTAAGACGCCGCCCAGGCGCACCCTGGGTCCGAACTCCGGGGTGATAACAGTGTTATGCCGTCCCGTTTCGCCGAGCCCGGCCCAGTTGGCCCAGACTCCATTCAGCAATCGCCGACTCGGCCCCTGTGATTCGGCGTTGTAGCCCAGCCCTCTGATGTAATCAGCCAGGTGAACGCAGATTTTTTCCACGTCCGAATAGGCTTTATGGACATCGGAAGAAGCCGAAGGAGCCCGCACCGGGCGAGAGAAGTTAGGGTGATTAAGCCGGGTGCGAAACCGGGAAGGGTCCATCTCAGATGCCACCACAATGTAGTGAGTAAAACGGGCGACAGCCTCCTGGTCCTTGCGGTAGGCGCCCAGTTTTATCCTTTCGGGAGTTAACTTTACTATGCCCACCAGGTCTGCCCCAAAGTAACGGGTGGTGGCCTTGATATTCAGGGTTATTTCCGCTTCATCGGTCACGGGGTATTTGGTGGGGTAAACGGGCACTCCTTTGCCTTCGGGCGGGGCATCCCTCAACTCTTGAAGGAGAGACCTGGCGGTGGTAAAAGAGTACCAGAGCGGGTTCAGGCCTTCATTTCCCCCTAACCTTCCTGACTTGATTCCCTTCATACCCGTCTGGGAAGCGCCCACCGGGCCTTTCGGCCAGTCCGGCCAGTCCCACGCCTCCGTAGCGTCAAATGATTCCACAGGACCGGGAATTTCCGTGGTTATCTGACTGATGGTCTTACCCCTTCGGGATAATTTCGGCTTGATACTGCTCATCTGTGCCTCTCTTTGTTATATTGGAGCGCTTGTTAATGATTGTACTAGCAGGATTACTTAGTATAGCCATTATTTAAGATTATTGTATAGGTATTAATGCTTATATTTATGGAAATAGATGTTGAATTAATCTTTAAACGCGATTAAGGGCAGATATGATAAAAGCCATCTTTAGTTATTACCATCAGGGGAAAATATGTAGCAATAACTATTTACTGGACAAGGGAGGTGTATTAATCTTACTTACCTACCTAAAAAAAGCTATAACGGGCTTAAGGTAGGTCAATGTGAAGGAGATGACGCTAGGCATCTCCTTCACAATTTCCAGTTTGGGTTATATATTGTTTATCCGGAATTAACTGTTTCTTGCTCAGGTAACTGGAAAGCCGGCGGAAAATCGGGCATTGGAAACTGTCAGTGATACCAGATCTAGCGGGGGGACAGGGATGTTCCGGGGGCTTTCATTAGTCATGTCCGTGCACCAAGCAACCCCGGTAAATAAAATTGTTAGCTGCTAGCGGCCAGGGTTAAAACATCAGGCTTGTGCGAAAGTCTCAAACTGGTCTTTTTTGGCCCCGCAGATAGGGCAGACCTCGGGAAGGTCGCCTTCATATGTCCAACCGCAGACCAGGCACAGGTGTACCGGGCCGAGTTCAGCATCTTTCCCTGCGTCAACAAACTGCTTTGCCTTTATAAACATGGCGGCATGTTCTTTCTCGGCAGACAAAGAGTAGTAAAAGCTTTGCTGTGCCCCCTTTTCTCCCTGGAACCTGGCTGTCTCAAGATAGGTGGGATACATCTCGTTAATTTCATACGTTTCGCCGTTGATGCCTCCCTGAAGGTTCTGCGAGGTATCGCTTATACCAAAAACAGCCGTTGAAGCGCAGAGCGCATCGCCAGTTTGCTCTTTCAGCTCTCGGAAATGGTTGCTGGCATGGACTGTTTCGGCCGAAGAAATTGCC